>NZ_KE148605.1:9542-34488 GCF_000410635.1 Comamonas sp. B-9 | reverse complement strand
CTGCGGCCACGGCGCTGTGGCTGTTTTCCATCATGCGCTCGGTGATCAGGCTCTCGAGCGGATCGCTGGGCTTGGCGGGGTACAGGTCCAGCACCAGGCGGTGCTGGTAGGGGGCGACCGGCTTCAAGGTAAAGACCTGGGGCTTGGCCTCCTGCTTGAGGTCGATCACCAGGCGCACGACATTGGGCGAGTTCTGGCCCACGCGGATGCCGGCGATATTGGGGTCGTCCGAGCGGACCTTGGCCACCAGCTCGCGCAGCGCGGGGTTGAGATCGATCCCTTCGATATCGACCGCCAGGCGCGGCGGCTCGGGCACAAAGCGCTGCTCGGTCTTGAGCGGGGTGTCGGACTCGATCGTGACGCGGGTGTAGTCCTTGGAGGGCCAGAGGCGAACTGCAACAATGCTGGCGCCAAAGGCCAGGTGGCTGCTGCCCAGCAGCAGCACCAGGCTGCCGCCACGCAGCAGATCGCGGCGCGAGAGGCCGTGGTGGCTGGCGGGCGCACCGTCAGCGGTGGTGAAAGGGGCAGAGGCTGGGAGATATTTCGGGGTGTCGCTCACGCTGAAAACCCTTGGACGATGGAGGCACCTGCCGGGGTGAAGGCCTGCAGATGCACCTGGCGTTCTGATTCGTTGATTGCTTCAATACTGATAGCTACATCGGCAATAGGAGTTACCGCTGCAGCCTTCTGCGGCCATTCTGCCACTTTCAGGCCGGGGCTGGCAAAAATATCCCGAAAGCCGGCGTCTTCCCACTCGCGCGGATCGTCGAAACGGTAGAAGTCAAAGTGCCAGATGGGGAAGTCGCGCCCTTCATGGGGCTCGACCACCGCATAGGTGGGGCTCTTGATGCGGCCCTGCACGCCCAGCGCACGCAGCAGGTGGCGCACCAAGGTGGTTTTGCCCGCGCCCAGATCGCCATGCAAAGTTAGGTAAACATTCGACAGCGCTGCCTGCGCGGCCAGGCGCGCGGCAAAGGCTTCCGTATCGCGCTCGTCTTTCCAGACCAAGTGGAGCGCGGGGTAGGAGGGGCTGGCAGTAGCGTTCAAAATGTCGTTCCCGGGCCGTGCGGGCCCTCAGGTTTTTTACAATGGCAGCACATGGACGCCGCTGATCCCACTTTCATTCAACAGATCAACGACTGGGCGCTGGAGCTGGGATTTTCCCAAATCGGCGTGGCAGGCGTGGATTTGTCGACGGCGGAAACTGGATTGATGCAGTGGCTGGAAAAAGGTTTCCATGGCGAGATGCATTACATGCAGGCCCATGGCCTCAAGCGCGCCCGGCCAGCCGAGCTGGTGCCCGGCACGCTCAGCGTGATTACAGCACGCATGGATTATCTGCCGCAAAACACCCCTGCCGACTGGCAGCGGCAGGAGTGGGAGCGCCATGCCAGGCCCGGCGAGGGCCTGGTGAGCGTCTATGCCCGGGGGCGCGACTACCACAAGGTGCTGCGCAACCGGCTGCAAAAGCTGGCCGAGCGCATCGATGCAGCGCTTGGCGAACACAACCTCGCGCACCGCGCGTTCACCGATTCGGCCCCGGTGCTGGAGGCCGAGCTGGCCAGCCGCAGCGGCCAGGGCTGGCGGGGCAAGCACACGCTGGTGCTGAGCCGCGATGCCGGCTCGATGTTTTTTCTCGGCGAGATCTTTGTCAATATCGCCTTGCCGGCGACTGCGCCGGTCACGGCGCATTGCGGCCAGTGCACGGCCTGCATCGATGCCTGCCCGACGGCGGCCATCGTGGCGCCCCAATCGGTCGATGCGCGGCGCTGCATCTCCTACCTGACGATCGAGCTCGATGGCGCCATTCCGGAAGAATTTCGCGCCCCCATGGGCAACCGCATCTATGGCTGCGATGACTGCCAGCTCGCCTGCCCCTGGAACAAGTTTGCCCAGCGCGCGGTGCTGCCCGATTTTGATGCGCGCGGCGCACTGATGGACCAGCAGCTGCCCCATCTGTTTGCATGGGACGAGGCGACGTTCTTGCGCATCACCGAGGGCAGCCCCATACGCCGCATTGGCCATGCGCGCTGGCTGCGCAATATTGCCGTTGCGCTCGGCAATGCCTGGCGCCAGACGGGCGAGGCGCGCTATGCGCAGGCGCTGCTCAGCCGCGCGGACTACGACAGCGCCATGGTGCGCGAGCATGTGGCCTGGGGGCTGGGCCAGCGCAGCGCCTGAGCGCTGGCGTGCCCCATGATCAGCCGCTGAGAAAGCCCGAGGCCTTGAGCTGCGCGACCAGCAGTTCGGTAAAGCGCGCATAGCCCGCCGCATTGGCATGCACCTGGTCGGCGCGCATGGCGTCGTTGGCCAGCACCTCGCTCCAGGCCTTGGCGAGCAGGGGTACTTGCTCGTCCTTGGCCAGCGCCTCATAAATGGGGTGGTCCTGGATGCGGCCGGTCAGCGCGGCGCTCATGCTGAACTCGGGCACCGCCACCAGCAACACGGCAATGTGCTGCGCCTTGCACTGCTGCAGCATGCTGGCGATCTGTGCCTGGGCCGCTTGCGCGCTTTGGCGGCGCAGCCAGTCGTTGCCGCCGGCGCAAACAATCACCAGGGCCGGTTGGTGGGTCTCCAACAGCTGCGGCAGGCGCTGCGCGATCTGGCTGCTGGTTTCGCCGGAGATGCCGGCATTGATGACGTTCCAGCCGGTGCGCTCGGCCAGCAACTGCGGGTAGGACTGCGCGGCGCTGGCGCCGACGCCCTGGGTCAGCGAATCGCCCAATGCGAGCACCGTGGCGCCCGCAGGCAGCGCAGCGGCGAGTGGCGCCTTTTTGCTGCAGGCGGCCAGCCCGGCTACGGCCAGGCCCAGGAAGGGGATGAGCGCCAGGCGCTGGAGGCTTTGGCGGCGTGCGGAATCAATGGTTTTCTCCATAGCCGCCGAGCTTAACCGATGGCCATGGCAGGCCGCGTTGTTAAACCGGCCACCAGCCCAGCAGGCTGAGTGCAAACGGCAGACTGGCCACCCCGCAGATGGTGGACAAGGTCACCAGCCCCGCGACATAGGCGCCGTTGTAGCCCATGCGGGCGGCCAGCACATAGCAGGTCGATGCGGTCGGCAAGGCCGAGAAGATCAGCAAAATGGCGGCCTGCTGGGCCGACAGCGCCAGCCAGTGGGCCATGCACAGCGCAATCAGCGGCGTGACAAAGTGGCGGATGGCCAGCACTGCGCCACTGAGCAGCTTGCCGCGCGCCAGCAGCCCCAGCTGCATGCCGGCGCCCGCCGACATCAGGCCCAGCACAATGGAGGCCTGGCCGATGCGGGCGACGGTGGGCTCGACGATGGCGGGCAGGCGCAGCCCCAGCAGGTTGCAGATGAGGGCCGTGAGCGTGGCGACGATCAGCGGGTTGCGCAGCAGCTCGCGCATAAAACCATTTTGCGAGCCCTTGGCCATCGGGTAGACGGCGGCAATATTGAACATGGGCACGCAGACGCCGATCAGCACCGAGATCAGCTGCAGGCCTTGGGGGCCGGCCAGCCGGTCGGCCAGCGCCAGGCCGATAAAGGAGTTGAAGCGAAACGCGATCTGCGCGCTGGCAGCGGCGTCGCGGCTGTCCACCCTTTTACCCAGCCAGGGCCAGCGCGGCAGGGTGTAGGTCATCGTGATGGCGACCAGGCCCGTGGCCACACCGGCCAGCATCAGGTTGGAGGTGCCCTGCCAGTCGATCGGGCTTCTGATGATCGAATAGAACAGCAAGGTGGGAAAGAGGAAGTAGTACACCAGGCTTTCCACCGGCTGCCAGATGGCCCGGTTCAGCGCCGTGTAGCGGCAGACCAGGTAGCCAATCAGAATCAGCGAGAAATCGGGGAAAAGCAGTTGGGCGTAGTTCACCGGCGCAAGCATAGCGGAAGGGCGTTCGCTGCGGCCCAATCGCTGTCGCGGCGGTAAGCATGCGGCTGGGTGCAAGCCCTGCCAAAGCAGTTGCCAATTGCGCTATCCGCCGCCCCGATGCGGGAAAACACGGGCCATCTGCGGCGCGCTTTGGGGCAGAACCGCCAGGCAACACCGCTAGCATGGGAGCCATGTCCAAGCTGGCCCCAGCCAGCGCCCCAGATCCCGAGGAGACCTCCACCATGATGAACCGCCGACTGTGCCTGGCCATGGCACTGGCGCTGGGCAGCAGCGCTGCCCTGGCCGCTGATCCCTATCCCAACAAGCCCATCCGCCTGATCGTGCCGTTTGCCGCAGGCGGCACCACCGACATCGTGGCGCGCGTGATCTCGGAACCGCTGTCCAAGGCCCTCGGCCAGCCGGTGGTGGTGGACAACAAGAGCGGTGGCGGCGGCACCGTGGGCGCCGCGGAAGCCGCGCGTGCCCAGCCCGATGGCTACACGCTGAGCATCGCGACGGTGTCGACCACGGCCACCAACCCGGCCGTCAACCCCAAGATGCCCTACAACGTGCAGCGCGATTTCACGCCCATCATCAATGTGGCGGCGACGCCCAATGTGATTGCGGTGCACCCGAGCTTTCCGGCCAACAACTACCAGGAGTTCATTGCCGAGCTCAAGAAGAACCCCGGCAAGTACTCGTATGCGACGCCCGGCACCGGCAGCATTGCCCATTTGCTGATGGAGATGCTCAAGTCCGAAACCGGTGTGAACGTGGTGCACATTCCCTACCGGGGTGGCGGCCCGGCCTTGAACGACACGGTCGCCGGCCAGGTCAACATGATTTTTGACAACCTGCCCTCGGCCTACCCCTTTATCCGCGACAAGCGCCTGCGCGCCATCGTGGTGGCCGCCCCCAAGCGCGTGGCCGGGCTGGAGTCCATCCCCACGTTCACCGAAGTGGGCGTTCCCGTGGTCAACCGCAGTGCCTATTACGGCATCGTCGGCCCCAAGAACCTGCCCAAGGAGATTGTTGACAAAGTCAACGCGGCCACCAAAAAGGCGCTGGAAGACCCGAACGTGCAAAAGCGCATCGCAGAGACTGGCTCGGACATCCTGGGCACCACGCCTGAGGTGTTTGCCCAGCAGATGAAGGACGAATACGCGGCCTACAAGGCGGTGGTGGACAAGCAGGGCATCCAGCTGGACTGATCCCCGTCCATCGTCTGTTCTGCCTCAAAGCGCGTGTGCTTTTCTAGGTAAATCCTAGGGAAATCACGCGCTTTTTGTGCGGTTGCAGCACGGTTGCGGACGTATTAATCCGGTATAAACGCGCTGTGCTGAAAAAGCATTACGTGGCCGTGCGCCATGCGGGTCATCCACCGGCACGCGAACGACGGCCACACCATTTCAAATGAGGAGATTCATCATGCAACGTCGCTCTCTCGTGGGCCTGACCTTGATCGCTGCTGCCGCAGCCACCTTGAGCACTGGCGCTCTGGCCGATACAAAATACCCTAACAAGCCCATTCGCCTGATCGTTCCTTTTGCAGCTGGCGGCACCACCGATATCATTGCGCGCGTGATCGCTGACCCCCTGGGCAAGGAGCTGGGCCAGCCCGTGGTGGTGGACAACAAGGGTGGTGCTGGCGGCACCATCGGTGCGGTGGAAACGGTGCGCGCAGCGGCCGACGGCTACACGCTGGGCATTGCGACCGTCTCCACGGTGGCCACCAACCCGGCGATCAACCCCAAGATCTCCTACGACCCGATCAAGGACTTCACGCCCATCATCAATGTGGCGGCCACGCCCAACATCATTGCGGTGAACCCGAAGTTCCCAGCCAAGGACTACAAGGAGTTCGAGGCCGAGCTCAAGAAGAACCCCAACAAGTACGCCTACTCGTCGTCCGGCACCGGCGGCATCCAGCACATGCTGATGGAGCTGTACAAGAGCCTGACCGGCATCCAGATGACCCACATCGCCTACCGTGGTGCGGGCCCGGCACTGAACGACACGGTGGCCGGCCAGGTCAACATGATCCTGGACAACCTGCCCTCGACCCTGCCTTTTGTGAAGGACAACCGCCTGGTGCCTATCGTCGTGGCCGCGCCTGAGCGCCTGGCCGTGCTGCCCAATGTGCCGACCTTCAAGGAAGTGGGCCTGGAGCCGGTGAACCGCATGGCTTTCTATGGCATCCTGGCGCCCAAGGGCGTGTCCAAGGATGTGGTGGACCGCATCAATGCCGCTACCAAGAAGGTGCTGGCCGACCCTGCGGTGAAGAAGCGCATCGAAGACACCGGCTCGCTGGTGGTGGGCAACACGCCCGAGCAGTTTGCCGAGCAGATCAAGGCCGAGTTCGACGTCTACAAGGACGTGGTCAAGAAGCAGGACCTGAAGCTGGACTGATCCCCGCTTCCAACATCCCCAAGCCGCCCGCGCAAGCCGGCGGCTTTTTTCATGCCATGATGCCGGGCATGGCAAGCGCTCCACGATCTGCACCACCCCCGTCAGTCCCTCCTTCAGCTCCTCCGTCCGCGCCGGGACGCACTGCAGCGGCGCACCCGATGATTGACCGTTTTATCGATGCGGTGTGGCTGGAAGACGGCCTGGCGCGCAATACCTTGGCGGCCTACCGGCGCGACCTGGCGCTGTACGGCCAGTGGCTGGCCCAGGAGCACCCTGGCCAGGCGCTCGAGCGCAGCGATGAGGCCCAGCTGCAGGCCTTTTTTGCCACCCGCATGGGCGACAAGGCCAGCACGGCCAACCGGCGCCTCACGGTGCTGCGGCGCTTTTTCCACTGGGCGCTGCGCGAGTCGCTGATCAGCGCCGATCCCACCTTGCGCATGCTGGCAGCGCGCCAGCCGCTGCGCGTGCCCAAGACGATGACCTCGGCCATGGTCGAAGCGCTGCTCGAAGCCCCCGACGCCGGCAACCCACTGGGCCTGCGCGACCGCGCGATGCTGGAGCTGATGTATGCCAGCGGCCTGCGCGTGTCGGAGCTGGTGGAGCTGCAAAGCGTGCAGCTCAGCCTGGCCGATGGCATCGTGCGCGTGGTGGGCAAAGGCAGCAAGGAGCGGCTGGTGCCCTTTGGCCAGGTGGCCCAGCAATGGCTGGAGCAGTACCTGGCCGAAAGCCGGCCCACCATTCTGGCCGGGCGGCAAAGTGCGGACCTGTTTGTCACCCAGCGCGGCAGCGGCATGACGCGGGTTGCGTTCTGGATGATCGTCAAAAAATATGCGCAGCGCGCCGGCATTACCGCGCCACTGTCACCTCACACCTTGCGCCACGCCTTTGCCACGCATTTGCTCAACCATGGTGCCGATCTGCGCGTGGTGCAGCTGCTGCTGGGCCATGCCGATATCTCCACCACCACCATCTACACCCATGTGGCGCGCGAGCGCCTCAAGGTGCTGCACAGCCAGCACCATCCGCGTGGGTGATCGATCTGCGATCTTGGGCTTGCGGCAGTCGACGGAACCGCTGACGCTATTCCACTGAAGTCCACAAAGCCGGTATTGGCTCCCAGCCGGGCGATGGCTCCCGATCAAGCAGCGCACACACCAAGGCGCCCAAGGCAATATCCAGGCAGTCGCTCGCCGCATGGGCGCCACCATCTTGCTGGTGGGCCTGCAATGCAAAGTGGCGAAAGGCTGTCCAATCCGCCGCCAAGTGGGCCACCAGCAAGCGTGCCAAATCGTAGGACAGCTCGTTCGAGGCACCAGTTTGCGAGAACGATTGGCCATTCCAGAAGGACTGGATGCGATCGGCATTCCAGAACGATTGGTGGCGTGCATGCATTTTGGGAAGGTCTGGGCGCATGCCGGCCGCCGGGCTCAGGCGCTGCTCGGTATTGACGGCCAAGCCTTCGTTCAGCCAGGTGGGCAGCGGCAAGTGGTGGACGTAGGCATGGGTGAGTTCATGCACGATGACAGGCTCCAGCGCCTGGAGGCTGTCGGCCATGGTCACAAAATGCCCGCACCCCGCCTGGATGTACATACCGCTGCTTTCCGCATACTCACCCTCGTCGGGGTAATAGTGCGCGACATAGCGGTAATAGCTCTCCTTGTCCTGGAACACGATGACCAGGTCATGGCCCCAGAGCGGTATCTCGGCCACACCCTCCAGCACCTGCAGGATCCGCTGGGCGCTTTTATCGATGTAGCTCAGCATGGCCTTGGCGACCACCGGATCGAGGTTGGACAGCAAAAGCGCCGTGCCATATTCGCGCACCCGAAAGTCTGGCCCCAGCGCTATGGACAGAGGGTCAAACCAAGCGCGCTCTGCCATGCTCCAGGCCTGGGCCTGTTCCTCAGTGTCTGGCAGATGCGAAACCCATTCGGACACCGCCGACCAGTCGAACAGGGGCAGGCCGTTGGCGTCCTGCATGACGGAGGTCAAGACAAGTGGCTCGCCCTGAGACATGGCAATCCGGGCTGCAGCGACAGGCGCCTGGGCTGCCGTATCCGCAGCGGAGTTGGGTACAAGAAAAGAGGTCAGCCAACGAAACATGAAGGGCAGGGTGTCATGGGAACTCTGCCAACTATAGGTTGCGCGGCTTGGCTTGAAGCTATTGGCGGACTACAGCGTTGTGAATGCGCCTCGCCATGGATCAAATCCCCAGCGGATTCTTGCGGCCCTTCTCGACCGGATTGGCCAGCAGCTTTTGCGCGGGGTAGGCGCGCAGAAATTCCTTGGCCTTGTAGGCCGATGAACGCAGCCAGGCGTCATAGGCGCCTTCGTTCAGGATGGCGGGCATGGTCTTGTCATTGCCGGGCTGCTGGTAGCGGTTCATCAGCGCATGGGCATTGGCGTTGACGGTGATGATGGCGTAGCTCAGCAGCTCGGTGCCGTCGTCGTCGGTCCAGCGGGACCAGATGCCGGCGACACCCATCGGCAGGCCATCGACGCGGGCAATGCGCGTGGGCTTGGCCTTGCCGGTGCGGTAGTCGTCGGTCACGAACGCCATCATCGGCACGATGCAGCGCTGGTTGTTCAGCCAGGCATCGCGAAAGGCGGTGCTGGTGGAGGCGTTGTCGGATTTGACATTCACCAGCTTGGTGGCGCGCAGCTGGCCGTCGGATGCGGACTTGACCCAGTGCGGCACCAGGCCCCATTGCGCGGGCACCAGCAGGCGGGGTGTGACCACCGGCACAGCAGCGGGCGCGGGTTCGGCATCGGCGGTGGCACCGCTCGCTGCCGCTTCTGCAGCGGCCTGCTCGGCCAGCGCTGCCTTGCGCGCGGTGTTCTCGGCATCGGTGGAGCCCGTCAGGCTGGTGGTGATAAAGAAGCCGGGCCGGCGCGGCGTCATCTTGCGCTCGCCCATCTCTGCAGGGGGCTCTACCTGGAAGGCGCTGAGGTACAGCTCGGGGGCTTTGAGGGCTTCGTATTGGGTGCTCATGGGCGCAATGGTACGTGAAGGCTGCAGCAGCATTCGCTGGCGCCGGTTTCTGGCAGAAGATAAAAAGCCCACCCTGGGGCAGGGTGGGCTCGGTGGCAAGCCTTGCGGCCGCAGTGCGTATTTTAGATCAGAGCGACTGGCCCAGCTTGCGCAGGAAGCGCTCGCAGGCCTCGAGCTGGCTGATCTCGACAAACTCATTGGGCTTGTGCGCCTGCTCGATATTGCCGGGGCCGCAGACCACGGTGGGGATACCCAGGTTCTGGAACAGGCCCGCTTCGGTGCCATAGGCCACCTTGCGCGTGGCCTGGTCGGCGGTCAGCGCACGCACCAGCGCGGTGATGGCCGCTTGCTCGCTGGCTTCCAGCGCGGGGGCAGCAGGGCCGGTTTCGATGTCGATGCGGGCATCGGCAAACTCGCGGCGCATGCGCGGCAGCAGCTCGCCGGTCACATAGCTTTGCACCTTGGCCTGGATGCTCTCGGCCGTCATGCCCGGCAGGTTGCGGAACTCGTAGTTGAACTCGCACAGCTCAGGGATGGTGTTGACCGCGATACCGCCCGAGATCTGGTTGGTGGTCATGGTCGTGAACGGCACGTCATAGAACTCGTCGTAGGGGCCGTTGGCCTTGAACTGGTCGGCCACATCGCGGATATGGCAGATCAGGCGTGCGGCGTACTCGATGGCATTGCAGCCCTTGGGCGTCAGCGACGAGTGCGCCGCCTTGCCATGCACCTTGCAGCGGTACAGGTTGATGCCCTTGTGCGCGACCACCACCTGCATGCTGGTGGGCTCGCCCACCACGCAGCCATCGGCCTGCTGGCCGCGTGCCTTCAAGGCGCGCAGCATCACCGGGGCGCCTGCGCAGCCCACTTCCTCGTCATACGACAGCGCCAGGTGGATGGGCTTTTTGCGCGGCATGGCGAGGAACTCGGGCACCAGCGCGACCGATGCGGCGATAAAGCCCTTCATGTCGGCGCTGCCACGGCCGTAGAGCCGGCCTTCCTTTTCGGTCAGGCTGAAAGGATCGCTGTCCCAGTTCTGGCCGTCGACCGGCACCACATCGGTGTGGCCCGACAGCACGATGCCGCCTTGGGTGCTGCCGTCATCGGCCGGCAGGGTGGCAAACAGGTTGGCCTTATCGCCTTCGGGCGAGTGGATCAGCTCGGCCTTCAGACCCTGGTGGGCCAGTGCATCACGCACGGTTTCGATCAGGGCGAGGTTGGAGTTGCGGCTGGTGGTGTCGAATGCGACCAGCTTTTCCAGCCAGGAGCGGGTGTTCATAGCGCTTCACTTGGTGTTACATGCAAGTGACTGAGTGTAGGGCGCTTGGGCTATGCGGGCAGCGCGCGCTGCCTAAGCTGGGGTTGGGTGTTGGGGTTTTAGATGGGATGGTCCAGTGGCTGGGACAGAGCGGAAAACGGGAGCCCGTGGCTCCCGTTGTTGTCAAACCTGTGTATGTAGGCTGCTATCAGCCCAGCACTTCCAGCAGGCGATCGAGCCCGCCGGTGTTGATCGCCACCTTGGCCTCGGCACGCACGCGTGGCTTGGCGTGGAAGGCGACCGACAGGCCCACGGCGCGCATCATCGGCAGGTCATTGCTGCCATCGCCCACGGCAATCACCTGCTCGGGATCGATGCCCATCAGCGATGCCAGGCCCAGCACGGTGCTGCGCTTTTCTTCGCCGTCGCAGATATCGCCCCAGCTCTGGTCGATCAGGCCACCGGTCAACTGGCCGTCCTTGACCTCGAACTGGTTGGCGCGCACAAAGTCGATGCCCAGCAGGCTTTTGACATGGTCGGCAAAAAAGGTGAAGCCGCCCGAGACCAGCAGCACCTTGAGGCCGGCCGCATGCGCGGCATCGACGAGGGTCTTGGCGCCGGGGGTCAAGGTCAGGCGCTCTTGCAGCACGCGCTCGATGGCGGCCATGGGCACGCCCTGGAGCAGGGCCATGCGCTGGCGCAGGCTGTCCTTATAGTCGGTGATCTCGCCGCGCATCGCCGCTTCGGTGATTGCCGCCACCTCGGCCTTCTTACCGGTGATGTCGGCGATCTCGTCGATGCACTCGATGGTGATCAGGGTCGAGTCCATGTCGAACGCGATCAGCTTGTAGTCGGACAGCTTTTGCGGCGTGGCCAGGTTCTGGATGGTCAGGCCGGGGGCAAATTCGGTAGAGGCACTCATGGGAGCTTTTGAGGGGTGAGGGTAGGGGAATGATAAACGGGCTGCTGGGGACAGACAGGCCGCTCAGGCCGTGGCCACAGCGGCTGCAGCGGCCGTGACGGGCTTGCCCAGGCTGCGCACCACATCGCGCACCATCTGCACGCGGTCCTTGACCTCGGGCAGCGCGCGCTCGATGCGCAGCTTGTCGTTGCCGGCCAGCTTGATGGCCTTGTTCTTCTGGATCAGGCCGATGATGGTCATCGGCTCGATCGGCGGGTTGGGGTGGAAGCTAATGTTGATCACGCCGGGCGCGGCATCGACCTTTTGCACGCCAAAGGGCTCGCAGAGCACGCGCAGGCGGTGCACATCGACCAAGGTCTGGGCCTGCGGCGGCAGTTTGCCAAAGCGGTCCACGATCTCTTCGAGCAGGTTGTCGATCTGGTCGCTGGTCTTGGCGGTCGCCAGCTTCTTGTAGAACGACAGGCGCAGGTGTACATCGCCGCAGTAGTCGTTGGGCAGCAGCGCGGGGGCGTGCAGGTTGATGTCGGTGGCCGCGGACAGGGGGCTGAGCAGATCGGGCTCCTTGCCTTCCTTCAAGCTGCGCACGGCCTCAGACAGCATCTCGTTGTAGAGCTGGTAGCCGATCTCCATCATGTTGCCGCTCTGGTTGTCGCCCAGCACTTCGCCCGCGCCCCGGATTTCCAGGTCATGCATGGCCAGGTAAAAGCCGCTGCCCAGCTCTTCCATCTGCTGGATGGCTTCGAGGCGCTGCGCGGCCTGCTTGGTCAGGCCGTCCAGGTCCGGCACCATCAGATAGGCATAGGCCTGGTGGTAGCTGCGGCCCACGCGGCCGCGCAGCTGGTGCAGCTGCGCCAGACCAAACTTGTCGGCGCGGCTGATGATGATGGTGTTGGCGCTGGGCACGTCGATGCCGGTCTCGATGATGGTCGAGCACAGCAGGATGTTGTAGCGCTGGGCGACAAAGTCGCGCATCACGCGCTCGAGCTCGCGCTCGGGCATCTGGCCGTGGGCCACGGCGATGCGGGCCTCGGGCAGGATCTCTTCGAGCTTCTGGCGGCGGTTCTCGATGGTCTCGACCTCGTTGTGCAGAAAGTAGCACTGGCCGCCGCGCTTCAACTCACGCAGCACGGCTTCGCGGATCACGCCGGTGCCTTCGCTGCGCACAAAGGTCTTGATCGCCAGGCGGCGCTGCGGTGCGGTGGCAATCACCGACAGATCACGCAGGCCATCGAGCGCCATGCCCATGGTGCGCGGGATGGGGGTGGCCGTCAAAGTCAGCACATCGACCTCGGCGCGCATGGCCTTCATCGCCTCTTTGTGGCGCACGCCAAAGCGGTGTTCCTCATCGATGATCAGCAGGCCCAGGTTCTTGAACTGGGTTTTTTCGGACAGCAGCTTGTGCGTGCCGACGACGATGTCGACGGTGCCGTCATCGAGCCCCTTGATCGTGGTATTCACTTCCTTGCCGGAGCGAAAGCGCGAGACCAGCGCGACCTTGATCGGCCACTTGGAGAAGCGGTCGGCCAGCGTCTGGTAGTGCTGCTCGGCCAGCAAGGTGGTGGGCGCGAGCAGCGCAACCTGCTTGCCACCGGTGACGGCCACAAAGGCGGCACGCAAGGCGACCTCGGTCTTGCCAAAGCCCACGTCGCCGCAAACCAGGCGGTCCATGGGCTGGGGCGAGATCATGTCCTGGATCACCGCATGGATGGCGGCGCGCTGGTCGGCGGTTTCCTCAAAGCCGAAGTCGTTGGCGAACTGCTCATAGTCCTGCGGGCTGTAGCGGAAGGCATGGCCTTCGCGGGCGGCGCGGCGGGCATAGATGTTGAGCAGCTCGGCTGCCGTGTCGCGCACCTGCTCGGCGGCCTTGCGGCGGGCCTTTTCCCACTGGCCGCTGCCCAGCTTGTGCAAGGGGGCCTCTTCGGCCGAGACGCCGGTGTAGCGGCTGATCTGCGCGAGCTGGCTGACGGGAACATAGAGCACGGCCTTGTCGGCGTATTCGAGGTGCAGGAACTCCTGCAGCGCCGGTGTGCCATCGGGGTTCTTCTGGCCCACATCCATGTTGATGAGGCCGTGGTAGCGGCCGATGCCGTGCTGGGCATGGACGACCGGGTCGCCGACCTTCAGCTCGGACAGATCCTTGATCAGTGCCTCGACATCGCTGGCCTGCTCCTGGCGGCGCTTGCGGCGGGCGCCGCCGGTGGCGGCAAACAGCTCGGTTTCGGTGACAAAGTCAATGCCTTGCTCGGCCCAGCGAAAGCCCTTGGCGAGCGCAGCGGTGGCGATGCCGACGGGCTCATCCGTGGTCTGCTGGAACTCGGCCAGCGAATCAAAGGCCGGTGGGTTGAGGCCGCTGGCGCGGAAGAAATCGAGCAGGCTCTCGCGCCGGCCATCGCTCTCGGCCAGCAGCAGGGTGCGGGCCTGGCGCTGGGCAATATGCTGCTGCAGCTTGGCCAGCGGGTCCTCGGCACCGCGCACCACGGCCAGGTCGCCGAGCTTTTGGAAGATGGCGCTGTGCTCCACGTCTTCGAGCTGGGGGCGCAGCGACAGCTGGGCCATCTGCTTGGCGGTGGCGTAGAACTGGTCGGGGCTCAGGAACAGGCTGTCGGGCGGCAGCACCGGGCGCTCGGGGTCACCCTGCACCAGGCGGTAGCGGTCGCGCGTGTCCTGCCAAAAGCGCTGGAAGGCCGGCTCGATATCGCCATGCAGCACCACGGTGGCCTGGCTGCCTAGGTAGTCGAACACGGTGGCTGTCTCGTCAAAGAACAGCGGCAGGTAGTACTCGATACCGGCAGTGGCCACGCCGTTGCCCATGTCCTTGTAGATGCGGCTCTTGGTCGGGTCGCCTTCGAGCATCTCGCGCCACTTATTGCGAAAGCGGGCGCGGGCCTCGTCGTCCATCGGGAACTCGCGCCCGGGCAGCAGGCGCACGTCCTTGACCGGGTAGAGGCTGCGCTGGGTATCGGGGTCAAAGGTGCGGATGGAGTCGATCTCGTCATCGAACAGGTCGACCCGGTAGGGCACGAGCGAACCCATGGGGTACAGATCGATCAGACCGCCGCGCACCGAGTATTCGCCGTGGCTCACCACCTGGGAGACATGGTTGTAGCCGGCCAGGGTGAGCTGGGCCTTGAGGCGCGCCTCATCGAGCTTTTGCCCGGCCTGGAACGCAAAGGTGTAGCCCGCCAGAAAGGAGGGCGGCGCCAGCCGGTACAGCGCCGTGGTGGCTGGGATCAGCACCACATCGGCCTCGCCCTGGCTGATGCGCCACAGCGCAGCCAGCCGCTCGCTGATCAGGTCCTGGTGCGGCGAGAAGGTGTCATAGGGCAGGGTTTCCCAGTCCGGGAACAGGGCTATGCGCAGCGCTGGGGCAAAAAACGCCAGCTCGTCCTGCAGGCGGTGCGCGTCGCCCGCATCGGCGGTGATGATGGCGGTGACGCGCTGCGCTGCGGCCTCGCGGTTGGCCAAGGTGGCGAGCAGCAAGGCATCGGCGCTGCCCGGGGGCATGGGCAGTTGAAAACGTTTTCCGGCGGTGAGCTTGGGGAGTTCCATACGTGGTCCGAACCAGTCCATACACGGACTACAGCCCAGGGCAGCGTGCCGCGCCTGGGCCTGTGCAGCCAAGGCCACCCCATCAAAGGGCAGGCCTGGCCGCGCAATAAACAGCAAAAGCACGGGTCTGGCTGACAGCGCCGTGCAACCACTCCATTCTAAAATACCCCCATGAACCAGACCACCCGCAACGAATTGATCCCTGCTGTACCCAGGGCTGCACCGGAGGTGGCTGCGCCGGTGACGGTGCCCGCAACGGTGCCCCCCGCCGACCCGGGCGCCCAGACCCAGGCGCTGGGCGAGATGCGCCAGGAGGTGGTGGCCAGGTTCTGGGCCTTTTTGCCCTGTGCCGGGGTGGGCGCCCGGGCGGTGGATGCGGCGCGCCCCGCCCATCTCCCCAAGCAGTACCAGCAGGTGGCGGGCTGGCCGCTGGTGCTGCATACCTTGGCCGCCTTTATGGCGGCCAAGCCGCTATCAGGCGTGCTGGTGGGGGTGAGCCCCGGCGATGATTTTTTGCAGCACTACCAGCGGCCAGGCTTTGCCATCAGTCCTTGCGGTGGCCCCAGCCGCGCCGATACGGTCGCTGGCGGCCTGCGCAGTTTGCTCGGTGACTCGGGCCTGGGCGCGCAGCCGCATGACTGGGTGCTGGTGCATGATGCGGCGCGCTGCCTGATCAAGCCCGGCCAGATCGAGCAGCTGATGCAGGAATGTGCGGCCGATGAGGTGGGGGGACTGTTGGCGCTGCCATTGCCCGATACACTCAAGGCCGCTGCCACCGATGCCCATGGCCAAAGCCGTGTTAGCAGCACCTTGCCCCGGGTGGACAAGTGGCTGGCGCAGACGCCGCAGATGTTCCGTATCGGTACGCTGCTCGAAGCGCTGGAGCGCTGCAACGATGTCACCGACGAGGCCAGTGCCATCGAGGCGTTGGGCTTGCAGCCCCGGCTGGTGCCGGGCAGCAGCTTTAACTTCAAGGTCACCTTCCCGGATGACTTTGCGCTGGCCGAGGCATTGCTGCTGCAGCGCATGGCCAGTGGTGACAGCCAGGTGGCGGCACTTTTTGATTGAATCCCAGGCGACGCGCTGCACAGCCTCCGCTCCTTAGGCGGGCCTGTGGCAGCTTGCGCTGGGATGCGGATGTAAATGGACGAGATAAGGGATACACATGCTGCAAATGCGCATTGGTGAGGGTTGGGATATTCATGCGCTGGTGCCCGGCCGGGACTTGATTTTGGGCGGCATCCAGGTGCCGCATACCACCGGTTTGCTGGGCCATTCGGATGCCGATGTGCTGCTGCATGCGATCACCGATGCCTTGGTGGGTGCCGCTGGCATGGGTGACATCGGATCGCACTTTCCCGATACCGATGCTGCTTTCCGTGGTGCCGATTCGGCCGTGCTGCTGGCCGAGGCCATGCGCCGTGTGGCCGCCAAGGGCTGGCAGGTCAACAACGTGGACAGCACCGTGATTGCCCAGGCGCCCAAGCTGGCGCCGCATATTCCGGCCATGCGGGCCAATATTGCCAAGACCTTGGGCATTGATGAATCCCAGGTCAATGTGAAGGCCAAGACGGCCGAGAAGATGGGCCCGGTAGGCCAGGGCGCGGCGATGGAAGCCCGTGCGGTGGTGTTGCTGGTGCGAGCTGGCGAGCAGGCCTAAGTCAAACGCTGGCAAGAAAGGATGACGGCCCGCCAGAGGCGGTCATCCAACGTGCCGTGAGGCACCAACTCAGGTCTCTTCGTACTGCGCCAACACTTGCGCCCCGGTGAGCTTGGGGGTGTCATTGGCCAGGTCGTAATACGCAGGCTTTTCGTCGATGAAGATCTGCGAGGCCAGCCGCATGCCGTCTTCGTCCTGGAACAGGCCGGCCGACAGAAAATGCTCGTTGGTGGCCAGCAGGCGGTAGAACAGATGCGTGCCGCACTGGCTGCAAAAGGCGCGCTCGGCCCAGGGGGAGGAGGCATAGCGGGTGACGGGGCCCGTCAGCTCCACCTCGGTGCCGCCATGCAGGGTAAAGGCGGGGCCCTCGCCCCAGCGCCTGCACATGCTGCAATGGCATACATGGACATCTTGGACAGTCGGGGCAGTCACATGGACCGCACCGCAAAGGCACTGGGCTTGCATGTCAACTCCTAGGGCAACGGGGTGCCTGCATTCTATGCACAGACGTCGCTTTGTGCCAGCGGCGAGTGCCGGGTGGCGCTGGCCGGGCAGGGGGCGGTCCGCCCGCTACACCTTCTTATTGCAGATCGGCCAGGTTGGTGGGTGCCCCTGGCAGGTGCCGCTTGATCTGCGGGCGCAGCAGGCGGCGCTTGGGCTCCTTGCCAATGGCCTGGTCGGGCGCACGGCGCAGGTAGATGCTGGTGACCAGGCCCGTGCTGCCGTCCGAGGCATTGACCATGCTCAAGCGCCCGCCCATGCGTTGCACGGTTTTCTCGACGATCGACAGGCCCAGGCCCGCGCCAGCGGCTGCCGTGCGGGCTGTGTCACCCCGGTAAAACGGTTTGGTCAGGCTGCTCAATTGGTCCTTGGAGACGCCCGGGCCATGGTCGCGCATGCGGATGGTGACGGTGCTTTCGCTGAACTTGACGGTGATGTCCACGCGGGTGTGCGAGGCGCCCGGCGTCTTGCCATAGCGGCGCGCGTTTTCCAGCACGTTGGACAGCACGCGCGAGAGCTCGATCTCATCGGCATTGACCATCAGCTCTTCGGGCACCTTCATGTGCACCTGCAGCTCCTGGTGGTCTTGCACAGCGTAGACGCATGAGGACACGACGCCGTAGACATTGACCGGCGCGAGCTTGGCGGCATGGTCGGGGCGGGCGTAATCGAGGAATTTGTCAATGGTGGCATCGAGCTGCACGATGTCGGCCACCATGTGCTCGCGCGCGACCTGGTCGAACACGCTCATCTCGGTCTCCAGCCGCAGGCGGGCCAGCGGCGTGCGCAAGTCGTGCGAGATGCCGGCCAGCATGACCGCACGGTCTTGCTCGAGCTTGGACAGGCGCTCGCTCATGCGGTTGAAGCCGATGTTCACTTCGCGGATTTCGCTGGTGACGGCATCTTCGTCGAGCTGCGCGGCAAAGTCGCCTTCGCGCAACCGGTTGGTGGCGCTGGACAGCTGCTTGAGCGGCCGGTTGATGAGGCCCGCGATCACCGCTGCACCGGCGAGCGACAGCGCTGCGGCCGTCAGCACCCACACCAGCCAGGTCTTGCCGCCGGCCGGGTTGACGCGTGAGGGCTCGATCAGGAACCAGTTCTGGTCGCCATCGATGGTAAAGCCCACCCACAGGCCTTCTTCGCCATTGACGCTGCTGGCCACGATGGTGCTGGGGCCCAGGCGCTTGGTCACTTCCTGCGTCAGGCGTGCGCCCAGCGGGGTGGAGTTGTCGATGGATTCGTACACATCCTTGGGCTCACGCGGCACGATGCGCACGCCTTCCTGGTCGGCCATGGTCTTGACCAGCGAGACGCGGGCGATGGCATCCGAATGCATCAGCGCGGCGCGGCTGAGGTTGACCAGCGACGCGATCTGCTGGGCCGTCTGGATGGAGCGGGGCTCGGTCTCGAGCGAGCGCAGCGTCTGCACCCAGGCCAGGATGCTGCCCGTCAGCAAGATGGCGAGCAAAAAGAAGGTGCGCCAAAACAGATTGAGGCCGACGCGGGTGCGCTTGTTGCTGTGCGTGGCCGCTGCGGCGCTGCCATCCAGGGGGGCCAGACCGGACTGGTCGGCGTCGTTAACGGGGGTGGGAGCCATGGGCCGTATGCGTGTAGAAAAGTCGGATCAATGAAGGCCGGGAATGCCTGTACATTCTCGCTGTAAAGCGGGCGGGACACCATGCTGTGCCCGGCAGTGGGGGTATAAAAAAACCGCCCTGCAGCCAGACTGGGGCGGTTTTTGGGGTGCCGGGGTCAACAATCAGTTGGCGCCATCGGGTACGAACACATAGCCCACGCCCCAGACGGTCTGGATGTAGCGAGGAGCTGCCGGGTCGACCTCGACGAGCTTGCGCAGGCGCGATACCTGCACGTCCAGGCTGCGGTCAAAGGGCTCGAACTCGCGGCCGCGTGCCAGCAGGGCCAGCTTTTCACGCGACAGCGGCTGGCGTGGGTGGCGCACCAGGGTCTTGAGCATCGCGAATTCGCCGGTGGTCAGCGGCAGCTCTTCGCCGTCCTTGGTCAGCACGCGGGTGCTCATGTCAAAGGTGAAGGGGCCGAAGTTGACCACCTCGTTCTCGCCCGATGGCGCGCCTGGCGCTTCTTGCGGTGGGCGGCGGCGCAGCACGGCGTGGATACGGGCCAGCAGCTCGCGCGGGTTGAAGGGCTTGCCGATATAGTCATCTGCACCCACTTCCAGGCCCACGATGCGGTCCACGTCTTCCCCCTTGGCGGTCAGCATGATGATGGGGGTGCGGTCGTTGCTGGCGCGCAGGCGGCGGCAGATGGACAGGCCGTCTTCACCGGGCATCATCAAATCGAGCACGATCAGATCCACGGTCTCACGCAGCAAGATGCGCTGCAGGCCCTTGCCATCCTCGGCAATCATGACTTCAAAGCCTTCATGCGACAGATAGCGGCGCAGCAGATCGCGAATACGTGCGTCATCATCAACGACCAAGATTTTGTCGACGCGATTGGTTGCTGTAACCATGGGTGGAATCCTCCGGTTGATATGTAACTTTTACATTTTGACCGTTTTTTGCGAAAAATGCGCAACTCGCCTGCCTTTTTTGACCCATGGTTACAAAGTTTGCGTTACATATGCAGTCTGGGAGGCCGTTTCTTACGCAATAAATCGACTTTTTCCTGCATTTATTGCAGAAATTGCCTCTTTTAGGGAAGGTTGGATGCTGCTTTCCAAAAATGTTTCATATCTATGCGTTTAATGCATTGATGGCTTGGGGCGTGAAAAAAGGCGCTTTCGCGCCTTGTTGTGGCTGGGCTGGGCGGCCCAGGCTGGAGCTTATTGCGCCACCCAGCCGCCATCCATGTTCCAGGCCACACCGCGCACATTGTTGGCCGCAGGCGAGCAGAAGAACACGGCCAGCTCGCCCAGCTCTTCGGGCGTGGTGAACTGCATTGATGGCTCCTTCTCGCCCAGCAGCAGCTTTTTGGCCTCTTCATTGCTCACATTCATTTGGGCGGCTTTGGCATCGACCTGTTTTTGCACCAGGGGCGTGAGCACCCAGCCCGGGCAGATGGCGTTGCAGGTGATGCCGCTGGCGGCGTTCTCCAGCGCGGTCACCTTTGTGAGGCCCACAATGCCGTGCTTGGCCGCGACGTAGGCCGATTTGCCGGCCGAGCCTACAAGGCCATGGACCGAGGCGATATTGATGATGCGGCCCCAGCCCGCCTTTTGCATCGCTGGCAATGCCAGCCGGCTGGTGTGGAAGGCGCTGGTGAGGTTGATGGCGATGATGGCATCCCAGCGCTCAACCGGGAAGTCCTGTACGTTGGCCACATGCTGGATGCCGGCGTTGTTGACCAGGATGTCCACCTGGCCAAAGGTCTGCGCCGCATAGGCAAACATGGCCTCGATGTCGGCAGCCTTGCTCATGTCGGCGCCGTGGTAGCCCACCCGGGCGCCGGAGCCCGCGCTGGTGATGACGTCCTGCACTTCCTTGAGCGGGCCATCGGCGTCGCCAAAGCCATTCAAGATGATGTTGGCGCCCTGGCGCGCCAGCGCCTTGGCAATCCCCAATCCGATACCGCTCGTCGATCCGGTGACGAGCGCTGTTTTTGCTTTCAACATCCAATATCTCCAGTTACTCGGTTAGTATTCATGCAAACGCATGCATCCATCCTAAGGCAAACCCCAGCCACGGTTTGCCCGGTAGCGCTGCGTTCTTCTATATAAGAGGGGCCATGTACCAAGATCCACGCTTGCAGTATGTCACCTGTGCGGTGGCGGGGAATACGGACACGGGTCGCCAGGGTGCCACGCACCGGATGGCGTATTGGGAGTGGAACGATACCGGGGACCTGAACCACCCGCATGTGATCGTCTGCGCCCATGGCCTGACCCGGCAAGGGCGTGATTTTGATGTGCTGGCGCGGCAGCTGTCGCTGCAGGCGCGGGTGATCTGCCCGGATGTGGTGGGTCGCGGCTACAGCGATTGGCTGGAGGACCCGGCCGGCTACCAGGTCCCTTTGTATGTGGCCGATATGCTGGCCATGCTGCAGCAGGTGCACTGCGCAGCGCCCATTGGCAAGCTCGATTGGGTGGGCACCAGCATGGGCGGTCTCATCGGCATTGGCCTGGCCGGCGAGCCCAGCATCCGGCCGCTGATGCCGGCACCCATCCGTCGCCTGGTGCTCAATGATGTGGGGCCGACCATCGAGGCCTCGGCGCTGGCGCGCATTGGCAGCTATGTGGGCCAGCACATGCTGTATGGCTCCGAGCAAGAGGCGGTTGCGGCCATGGGCCAGCTCTCCAAGGGTTTTGGCCCGCACAGCGATGACGAATGGCTGGCGCTGTCGCGCCCGATGCTGCGGCCCGAAGCCGGCGGCAGCGTGCGCCTGCACTACGATCCGGCCATTGCGCAGCCCATGCAGGCGATGACGCCGGAGATGGCTGCCGCTGGCGAGCAACTGCTGTGGCGCCTCTACGACCAGATCGACGCCGTCACCTTGGTGCTGCGGGGTGCAGATTCAGACTTGCTTTCTGCGAAAACGGCCCAATCTATGGCGGAACGCGGCCCCAAGGCGCGGGTGGTGGAGTTCGCTGGTGTCGGCCATGCGCCCACCTTGGTATCTTTTGATCAATCGGCTGCCGTGCTGGCTTTTTTATGCGGTGCGTAGCGCACGCCCCGGAGGGGGTGTGATGGTGGTGACAACATGAAAAGTCTTACGGCAGTCGCTCAGCCCGCGCCAGGCGCGGAACATCTTCCCCCGGAGCCCGTCTCCCCGCTGGTGGCTGCCACTGCCAATGCCTTGCCGATGCAAGACAACGTGCTGGCCCGGGCCCGCGCTTTCTCCGTACCGCTGATCGCCGAAGAGACCCTGGACACGGGCGAGAACGCTCTGCAGCACGCCGATGCCGTCGCTGCCATCCTCAAGCACATTGGTGGCTCCGAAGCGATGCAGGCGGCTGCCTACCTGGTGCACACCAGCGAGCAGTTGAACAAGCCGCGCGAAGTCATCGGCAAAGCCTTTGGCGAGAGCTATGCGGTGCTGGCGGTGGAGACTGTGGCGCTGATGAAGGTGCAGGCGCAGGCGCGCCAGGCCGATGCCGGCCACCTGGTCGATGACCCGGCCACGCAGACCGAGAACATCCGCAAGATGCTGCTGGCGTTCTCGCGCGACTTGCGCGTGGTGATGCTGCGCCTGACATCACGCCTGCAAACTTTGCGCTGGTACGCGGCCACCAAGGGGCCGGTGTCGCCTGCGGTGGCGCGCGAGAGCCTGCAGGTCTTTGCGCCGCTGGCCAACCGCCTGGGCATCTGGCAGATCAAGTGGGAGCTCGAGGACCTGGCCTTCCGCTTTCTGGAGCCTGACACCTATAAAAAGATTGCCAAGCTGCTCGATGAAACCCGGGTCGAGCGCGAGCTCTATATGGTGGGCCTGCGCGAGCGGCTCGAATCCGACCTGCGCGCGCACAGCATCAGCGCGACAGTGGCTGGCCGCCCCAAGCATATCTACAGCATCATCAAGAAGATGCGCGGCAAGTCGCTGGGCTTTGACCAGCTCTTCGATATCCGTGCGCTGCGCGTGGTGGTGCCCACGGTCAAGGACTGCTATGCAGCCTTGTCTTTTGTGCACGAGGCCTTCAGCCCGGTGGAGTCGGAGTTTGACGACTACATCGCCCGGCCCAAACCCAATGGCTACCAGTCGCTGCACACGGTGGTGCGGGACGAGCACGGCAAGGCCATCGAGATTCAGATCCGCACCCAGGCCATGCACGACCATGCCGAAAACGGTGTGGCTGCCCACTGGGCCTACAAGGAAGCGGGCACCAAGGGCTATGCCGGCGTATCTGCCACCAGTGATTACGACGCCAAGATTGCGGTGCTGCGCCAGCTGCTGGCCTGGCGCAAGGACATGGTCGGCCAGACCCAGGACAGTGGCCTGTTTGACGATCATATCTATGTGCTGACGCCAAACGCGGCAGTGATCGAGTTGCCCCAGGGCGCCACGCCGGTGGACTTTGCCTATTCGGTGCACACCGATCTGGGCCACCGCTGCCGGGGTGCCAAGGTTGATGGGCAGATGGTGCCGCTCAACACGCCGCTGCAAAACGGCCAGACGGTGGAGATCGTCTCCGTCAAGGAAGGGCGGCCATCGCGCGACTGGCTCAATGCCGAGCTGGGCTACCTGGTCAGCTCACGCGCCAAGGCCAAGGTGCGTGCTTGGTTCAATGCCCAGGTGATGCATGAGACGGTCAGCCGGGGCCGCGAGCTGGTGGAGAAACTCCTGCAACGCGAAGGCAAGACAGCGCTCAAGCACGACGATCTGGCCGACCAGCTGGGCTTCAAGACCGCAGAGGCGCTGTTTGAGGTGGTGGGCAAGGACGAGCTGTCGCTGCGCACCATTGAGAACATCCTGCGCCCACCCGAACCCCTGCAGGCCGATGACGAGCTGGTGCTGAGCCGCCCGCGCAAGGCCACCGAGGGCTCGGGCAAGGGTGGCGTGCTGGTGGTGGGCGTCGATTCGCTGATGACCCAGCTGGCCAAATGCTGCAAGCCCGCACCGCCCGATCGCATTGGCGGCTTTGTGACGCGGGGCAAGGGCGTGAGCGTGCACCGCCACGACTGCAGCAACTTCCGCGAGATGTGTGCCCGCAATCCCGAGCGCAGCATTGATGTGGAGTGGGGCCTGCCCACCCATGGCCAGCGCTCGACCGAAGCGGTCTACCCCGTCGATGTGGCTGTGGAGGCCCATGACCGCCAAGGCCTGCTGCGTGATATCTCTGAACTGTTCGCGCGGGACAAGACCAATGTGATCGGTGTGCAGACCCAGTCCGTCAAAGGCACCGCCTGGATGACGTTCACTGTGGAGGTGTCGGACTCGGGCAAGCTGGCCAAGGTGCTGGCCTCTGTGGCGACGGTATCGGGCGTGCGCTCGGTGCGCCGCAAATAGGGCCGAAAAGCACTATTTTCAAAAAAAGCCTCAACTTTCCATTTGGGCCGTTTTTTCTGGCTATAATTTGAGTCTTCAACGACAGGCGCGTAGCTCAGCTGGTTAGAGCACCACCTTGACATGGTGGGGGTCGTTGGTTCGAGTCCAATCGCGCCTACCAAATTTTCCCTCTGAAGAGAACCAGACTTCAGGATAACAGGGATTTGGTAAGAAACCTCGCAGAGGTTTCTATTTTGAACAAACTGCCTTCTGGGCGGTTTTTTCATTTCCGGGCATTGGCTCACGCTGGGGCTTCTCACAGCCTCTATGGCTACTGGCGCCATCCATCCCCTTGCATAGGCGGTCACGAACATCGTCATGTTCCGGTGGCCCATCTGCCCTGATAGCCGGCTGGGCTTTCTCCTGTGTCTGAGGCGTGGTGGGAGTGCAGGTATGCAGGGTTGCGTCTGGTATGGCTGGTCTGCACCTCGGCATTTCCACTGCTGCTCGATCGTATCAACACTCGACAAGGCAGCCTGGGGTGCCAGCTTCGCGTTGCTTCCAATGATTGATGCCTGCTGTACTTCCGATGACCCTCCAGGAAGGGGCTGGCATTTGGTAGCATGGGTTTTTCTCAGTGGAGGGGATATGGTCAGATTCGTGGGTTACATGATGCTTGCCGTCGTCGTGTTGATGGTTTTTCTGTCGGGGCTTCGGGTCTGGTCGCTCATGGCAATGGCAGAGGTGGGTCTGCAGCGACCAGGTGCAGTCACGGAGCTGACCATGATGATCCTTTGTGGGGTGGTGATCCCGATTGGTATTGCCACTCTGCTGCTGAAAAAGTAGATGTGCTGACGGCTGTATAGCGCAGCCAGGCAAGTTAACATCGTCCGCTTCAGTGGGCTTTTTATTGGCAGGGCGGGGC
>NZ_KE148605.1:1150-9532 GCF_000410635.1 Comamonas sp. B-9 | reverse complement strand
GGGCTTTTTATTGGCAGGACGGGTCACAGCTTGGCAATCTTGAGCGTTGTCTAAATCCGCTCGATGAGATACGCGGTGCCCGCCAGGTTCTGGCTCTGAGGTGGAGCTTCTAGCGAAACTTTGTCGACGCCATATGGCCGATTGCGACTGCATCGCTGTGCCCTATCTCCAGGGCTATGGTATCTGGCTGCATGTCTTTTTGTTCGAGGAGAGGGTATGCGTTTCAACTATGCAGCGGTAATGCTTCTGGCATTCGTAAGTTCAGTGCACGCTGAAAGTTTTAGCTATAAGGGGCTGGCCCTGGGCGCTTCTGCGGAAGAGTTGCGAGAAAGGCTTCCAAATTATATGGATGCTACCTATACCGGCTCTTTATATAATTTCAAATCCATAGACTGTGCAAGAAAAAATCCTGGAAACTCTGAAGCAGTGCAGCAATGCTTGAAAGCAACCTCGTTTGGAGGGGTGCCTGTGGAATCTGGTTCTATATATCTGAGGGCAAATCAAGTATATAGCATTGATTTGAAAGTTAAACCTTGGTATGTCGGTGAATTGATCGGGGCCATCACTGCGCGTTATGGAAAGCACTCCGATAGAAAAACGCTAGAGTACCGAAATGAATATGGTGTGAAATCCGAGGGTTGGATTTATACATGGGTATCCGGAAGCACATCTTTGACGGTGGAGGATAGCGGTGGGAAGGAGCTTGCCGTCCGGATTG
The DNA here is from genome assembly GCF_000410635.1 of Comamonas sp. B-9. NCBI lineage: Bacteria > Pseudomonadati > Pseudomonadota > Betaproteobacteria > Burkholderiales > Comamonadaceae > Comamonas > Comamonas sp. B-9. The sequence continues at coordinate 8,814 of NZ_KE148605.1, read as the reverse complement.
GGTCGTTCCAGAGCAAGCAAGAAATTTTAGAGTCCATGCGAAAAGCTGCAGAAATAGGCGCCAAGGACTTCTAAGAGGCAATAACGCATATTCCAGCAAGCCTCGGTGGGACCTTGGCTGAGGCCCTGTACAGCCCGAAACTCAACCTAAAACTGCTGTAGCGCGCCGATCATGCTGGACAAGAACCACTGCGCCTACCGCATCAAGCCAGAGGTCAGTGATTCGCTGCGAGAGTCTGGGTACGCCAACGGGATAGGGACGTACTACTTCTCGCAAGGAAAGTGTGCTTTGAGGGCGATGTAAATGAGAAGCGCCGCTTTGGCATCTCTCGTCTCAGGGTTGCTTTCCAAATACTTCTGCACCACAGCGCTAATTTGCCCATTCGTTACGTTCTGGCGATAGCAAACGGTCCCAGATTGGGAAATCATATCGCTTGCGCCCATGATATATCCCATTCCCACACCGTCTTGCAATGCATTCCCAGGAGTCAGACCCTTGCTCTTGGTACTGGTGAGGTCGTTGAGGAGGTCATTGCCGGAATAGGCATTTGCGCTGGTGGCGGCCACGAGGCACATTGCAGAAATCAGATAGCGAATCAATTCAGTCTCCCAAGGATGCAGTCCAGATTTTATAGGTCAGGCTCTGGCAAAAACCAGCGCCGGGCCAAGGATGTAATACCTCATATTTAGCAAGGCCTGCTGTTTAGGTCCCATGTTGGGCAGCAGGTATCTATGTGCTGGAGTCGCCCGCAAGCTCCGTCAACTGCAGGAATCTGCCTTCTTTTTTACGATCATGCAGAGAGCCTCTTAAGCAGACCAGCGTACGCTGCTGATGCGCTTGCTGGCGTGCCTCAGCGCCGAGCTCGCATCAAATGCTGCGCCAGTGCCTCAAACGCCGGCAATGACGTCGGATCATTTGCCGCATTAGCAGCCACCGGGTGCGAGCCGTATCGGGCAATGACCATCTGCGCGGTCGGATCGATATAGAGCGCCTGCCCATGCACGCCGCGTGCGGCAAAGGCGCCGTGGGCGTTGTGCGTGACCCACCACATATTGCGGTAGCTCCAGCCCGGCAGGAGGGCGTAGCCGGCTTTGACAAAATCGGCGCGCTTGCCGCCTTGGCGGATGTCGGCGATCGCGGCCGCAGGGATGATTTGCTGGCCATTGAAATAGCCATTGTTGCGGACCATCTCGCCAAAGCGCGCCAGGTCTCGCAGGCCCGTGTTCAAGCCGCCGCCGGCAAACGGGGTTCCGGTCGCGTCGATGGACATATAGGCATCCTGCTCGGCGCCCAGGCGGCTCCAGATGCGGCTGGACAAGAGCTGCGCGACGGACTGGCCGCTGACGCGCGCAATGATCCAACCCAGCGCATCGGTATTGGCGGTGCGGTAGCCAAATGCCTCGCCGTGCATGCCTTGCGGCTGGACCGTCTGCAGAAACTCGTAGTAGCTGCGGGGGCCTGTGAAGTCCTTGGGCTTGGGCAGTGGATTGCCTGCGGCCGCATGGGCCCAGACCTCTGCCTTGGGGTCGGCATAGTCTTCGCTGAACCGGATGCCGGTGGTCATGTCCATCACCTGGCGCACCGTGGCGCTGCCAAAGGCAGACACGGCGAGTTCGGGCACATAGTCTGCGGCCTTGCGGTCGGGGTCCAGTGTTCCTTCTGCGACCAGCATCGCAGCCAAGGTGCCGACAAAGGACTTGGTGACCGACATCGCCGCATGCTGGCCATCGGGCTGGAGTGCGCCGGCATAGCGCTCGTAAACAATGCGGCCCTTGTGCAGCACGACGATGCCGTCGGTGTAGTTGGCGGCCAGCGAGTCCCGCCAGCGCATTGTTTCACCGGTATCCAGGCGCTTGAATTCCACATCGTCAATATCGCTGCGCAAGGCGCGGGGCAGCGGGGCGGCAGGCCGCAGTCCTCGCGAGATATTGACGGTCGGCATCAGCTCGCGAAAGTGCGACACACTCCAGCGCATCGCCGGGAATTGGAAATACGAGCCATCGTCAAAGCGCAGAATGCGGTCGGCGGGCGGTGGCGATCCCTGCATCCAGCCCAGTTTGATGGGGTCGCTGTCGGCGGCGTCTGGGTAGGGCGGGGAGGGCGAAGCAGGAGCCGCGGCTGCGCTGAGCGCCAGCAACAGCGATGCGGCGATCAGGCCCGGTCTGCGATTCAACCATTGCGGTGCTGCCATGTGCTCTCTCCCATGCGGTAGTGCTGATCGCAGTATCTTATAGAGCCGCCAGCCGCGCTGGCTATGCCGCGCGAAAGATGTATCGCCGTGCTGCGGTTGAACGGACGGTTTGGCGGGAAGGCGACTGCAAGACCTATACCTTCCCAAGGAGCCTGAGCAGGGAGGCGTGGCCCCCGCTATACTCCCACCCAGGAGATGACGTTCCTCCTTAACCGCCGCGCCATGCGGCTGATGACGTCTACAGAACCTGACCTGGCTCGGGGCTGTAGACGTTGTCGCGTATACATTTCTTGCCAGGTCAGGCCGATGCACCCGCGCTTTTGACCTGTATGCCCAAACGTTCAACCCTCGAACCCCTTGCACTGCTGCCCCATCTGGGCAAGTGGCTGCTGCTGTCGGCCTTGACGGCCGCTTTGGCGGGGACGGCTTCGGCTGTCTTTCTTTGTGCGCTTGACGCGGCTACGCGCTGGCGCGACCAGCACCGTTGGCTGGTCTGGTTGCTGCCGCTGGCGGGCTCGGCCGTGGGCTGGGTCTACCAGCGCCTGGGCAAGTCGGCCGAAGGCGGCGTCAACCTCATCATGGACGAAGTGCATGCGCCCAAGAATACGCTGCCTTTGCGCATGGTGCCGCTGGCCTTGGTCAGCACGGTGCTATCGCATCTGTTTGGCGCATCGGTGGGGCGCGAGGGCACGGCCGTGCAGATGGGTGGGGCGCTGGCAGACCAGCTGAGCCGGCGCTTTCGCCTCGCCGCGCAGGATCGGCCCCTGCTGCTGATGGCGGGCATCAGCGCGGGCTTTGCATCGGTGTTTGGCACGCCGCTGGCGGGGGCCATCTTTGGGATGGAGGTGGTGGCTATTGGGCGCATGCGGTATGAGGCGCTGTTTCCTTGTGTGCTGGCAGCGCTCCTTGCTGACCAGGTCAGCCTGGCCTGGGGCATCCACCACACGCATTACGCCGCGGGTGTATTGGCACCCATGGGCTGGTGGCCGGTGATGGCCGTTGCCATTGCCGGCATTCTGTTTGGACTGGTGGGCATGCTCTTTGCCACGGCTACGCGCAGGCTTGGTGCCTTCATGAAGAAGCGCGTGGCCTATGCGCCGATGCGGCCTTTTATCGGCGGTCTGGTCATCGCCGCAGCCGTGTGGGCATGCGATGCCTACCGCTATACCGGGCTGGGCATTCCTGAGATCGTGCAGGCCTTTGAGGGCCCCGTGCGGCCCTGGGATTTTCTGGGCAAGCTGCTGATGACGGTGGTCTCCATCGGCAGTGGTTTCAAGGGTGGGGAGGTCACGCCGCTGTTCTACATCGGCGCCACGTTGGGCAATGCGTTGGCGCCACTGTTGCAGATGCCGCTGGGCATGATGGCGGGCTTGGGCTTTGTCGCCGTCTTTGCCGGTGCCGCGAATACGCCCATCGCCACCACCTTGATGGCGCTGGAGCTGTTTGGTCCGCAGATCGGGCCCTTTGCGGCGATCGCCTGCGTGGCGGCCTATCTGTTCTCAGGACACGCTGGCATCTACCAGGCCCAACGCATCGCTCAGCACAAATATGGCCAGCGCCAGGACTAACGGGGCGGTGGTTTGGGCGGGGGCTGTCTGAGCACAGCTGGCCAGGCAGCCGCTCAGACCGCTGGGCTCAGGCCCAGGGCCGCCAGCGGGGAGCCATGCATCTTCTTGGTGGGGCGCTGCCCATCTTTGAGCTCGGCCAGATAGCACTGACCGGGAAAGAACACGGCCTCGACCTCGCGCAGCGACTGCAAGCCAAAGCCTGCCAGTTTGAGCAGCCGCTCGGGATAGGCGGCGATGACTTCTTCCACGGTCGTGATGTTGTGGCGGGCCAGGGCGTTGAATGCGCGGTTGGAGAGCTTTCCTGCAAGCGGTGTGGCGTGCGCGGCTTGCGCATCGTTCAGCGGAGACATCAGATACAGACAGGGTTGTGTTGCGAGTCTTGATGCTAGCACCCCAGTCCTAATACAAGCTTACAACCCTGGGGCGCAGTGCGAGATGCAGCGCATGCCGCTGCAGGCATGAAAAAGCCCTCGGCAGAGGGCTGGTGAAGAGGGAGATGGGTGGAGCCATGCGCACCCATGGAGGGCCATGCGGGGCAGTAGAAATGGCATGGCCCTAAGAGGGATTGGAGGGACTGGCTGAGCTGACCAAGGTCACGATGGTCTTGGGCTTCTGGCCCCGGTAACTGAGTTCATTGCCTTTGTATTCTGGTCTTTCGATCCAGGTGATACGGGAGTCGGGCACGCCATCGGGATAAGAAATTCTGTCCTTTTCATAACGGGCTTGAATCTCTTCCTGGCTCAGTGCCTGAGCCGGAAGGGGTTTGGATGCATAAGTCATGGCTTTCAACTCCTTGAATATCGCTGGAATGCCGGTTCTATGCGAGGCCGCTCCTCGTCGCCACCCCCAGTATGCGCTTTACAAGATGTACTGGGTATGGAATAGCCATAGACAAAGCCATGTTCTGTTGTGATGAAGTCGCAAAGCCGCTCTTGCATGGCAGCTGTGGGAGAGTCCTTACGGTAATGCTGCTTGCACGACTGCAATGCGGGGCCGGTGTTGGTGTGACACTGGAATCACAGCAACCGACCAACCCGCAACCCTCAAGGAGTGACAGATGAACGAAGACACCATCAAAGGCAACTGGAAGCAATTCAAGGGCAAAGTGCAAGAGCAATGGGGCAAGCTGACCAATGACGATCTGGACGTGGTAGACGGCCAGCGCGAGCAGCTGGTGGGCCGCATCCAGGAGCGCGAAGGTATTGCGCAGGACGCTGCAGAAAAGCAGGTCAAGGATTGGGAAACCAAGAACAATTACCGCTGGTAATTCAAGCAGCCTCCCTGGCTTTCGCGAGGGAGGCCTTTTTTATTCTGCATGCAGGCGGCCATCGAACGTGGCCGCCTTGCTGCGTGATGCACCAAGGCCCGAGCCATGAATTCTTCTGACTCCGCATTCCAGATCATCATCAATACCGTTGCAGGCGAACTGTCTGATCTGACCGATCTGGCGCAGGCCACGCGCATTATTTTCAAACTGCTGTTGGCGGCGCTGCTGGGCGGCATGCTGGGCTATGAAAGAGAGGCCAGCGGCAAGGCCGCTGGCTTGCGCACGCACATGCTGGTGGCCATGGGCGCTGCGACCTTTTTGGCCGTGGCGCAACTGATGGGCATGACGCCAATGGATTCCAGCCGCGTGATCCAGGGCCTGATCGCCGGCGTGGGCTTTTTGGGCGCCGGCGCCATTTTGAAACCCGCCAAGGAAAACACCGAGGATGTGAAGGGCCTGACCACCGCCGCTGGCATCTGGTTCACCGCAGCGATTGGTATGGCGGTGGGCGCCGGTGAAGAGGCCGCCGCCATTTTGTGCACCTTGTTTGCGCTGTTTGTGCTGATGGTGCTGCCAAAGAATGTGGTGCCCAAAAAAGGCAGCTGATGCTGCTGTGCCGGCGCATGGCCTGGGCAATAAGCCCGTGTCGGAATTGACCTAGGCCGCTGCCGTGGCAAGGCCTACGCAGTCGGATTGCCATCGGCGGTACAAAAGGGTTTTGTATGAAGGAACCCCTTATGCGCCGCACACCTGAGGCATCGGCCTCCTCCAGAACCTCCTCCCTGCCGCTGGCCATGGCCTTGACGGCTGCCGTGTCAGCCCTGTGGTACACCGGCCAGCGGGTGCGGGTGCCCAAGAATGTTCGCCCCGTGCAGAGCTTTGATGCCGAGCAGTACATGGGCCACTGGTATGAGCTGGCGCGGATTGACTATGTGTTTGAGCGCGGTCTGACCTCTTGCACCGCTGACTACTGCCTGCAGGACGACGGCACGGTGCAGGTCACCAACCGTGGCTTTGACCCCGAACGCGGTCAATGGAAGTCGGCCACTGCCGTGGCCAAGCTGCTGTCCGGCCCCGAGGTGGGCTCGCTCAAGGTGTCGTTCTTTCGCCCCTTGTATGCGGGCTACCATGTGGTCTATGTCGACCACGATGCAGGACACGCCGTGGTGGTCGGTGATGCGGCCAAGTACGCCTGGATTCTGTCGCGCACGCCGAGCATTGATGAAGCTGCCTACACACGCCTGGTGGCCATCGCCGCCAGCAATGGGGTCGATGCCCATCGGCTGATCCGGGTGCCGCATGGCGCGGCGCTGGAGATGGTCGAGAGCAGCAAGGCGGCGTAAGATGGCTGCATAGCCGCTGCAAAGGCTGCGCGAAAGGCATGGGTATTAAATGATATTCATTCTCAATTGTTTTATGATCCAGCCATCGAGAGCGTCAGCCACAGCGCGGCTCTTTGCATCCGTTTCATCGTGGGGCGACCCGGGACCGCAGCGTCTCCAAGGTCGTTTTTGCTAGCCACCGGCAGGCTGTTGCGGTCTGTCAGCCAGCCAAGCTCTTTTCTCCACGCATCCGATGGCCCATGCGGTCTGTGTATCGATGTCCCGTTCCTCCGCTTCTCCCAACCCATCTTCCAGCCCAGTGGCCGCGCAGGCGCCTCGCGACCAGGAACACCAGCGCGGCCTGCACCAGATCGACGCCACCATCGTCTCGCTGCAGCGCCCGTCGCCCCACACCTTGCGGGTGGGCATGCATCTGGGCGATGTCGGCAACGACCCGGTCTGGGACGAGGCCAATGTGGCTTTCCGCGTCTATCCGGATCTTCAGGCCCCTGCGGTCTCGCGCGTCTATACCGTGCGAAGCTTTGCGCCGCACAGCCGCTGCGCCTAGTTTGATGTGGTGATGCATGGCGGTGACAGCCCCATGATGCGCTGGGCCGCGCAGGCCACCATTGGCCAGCAGCTACGGCTGACAGGCCCCCGCGTCAACATCGTGCTGCCCGACGCCAAGGGCCGGCCTGTGGCGCTGTTCTGTGATGATTCCGGCCTGCCCGCGCTCTACTCGATCTTGCAACGTTGGCCCGCAGGGCTGGGCGGCGTAGGCTGGATTGCCAGCGACGATCTGCATGGGATTGCGGAGCTGCCACGGGTGGCTGGCCTGCAGCTGCAGCGCTTGCCAGGTCATGGGCGCGACCCGCTGCTGCAGCAGGCCCGCCAGTTGGAGGACGCTGCTGGCCATGTGGTCTGGGGTGCGGGTGAGCGCGACGAGATGCGCGCGATGCGCAAGTACTTCCAGTCGGAGCTGGGCATGGACAAGGCTGATGTGTCCATCGCCGGCTACTGGAAGCGCGGCGCCAGCAATACCGAAATCGATGCCGAGCGCCAAAGTGCCTACCAAAAATTCACCGCCGCTGGCGGCAAGCTGGCGGACTGGGATGACCTGGGGATTGCGATTTAACGCCAGGGCGATGTAAGCACGCGCCATCCGCATTCACTCACCGGGCAAACGGCCCGGTTTTTTATCGGCTGATGGGTGCGGACGCTGCTGGGCAAATGACTGCCCAATGCATTGAATTGGGCGGTGCTTCGCGGCACAATCGCCCTTTTTGCCCTGCACTGCAGGCGCGCGTTCTTCCCGC
>NZ_KE148605.1:0-1140 GCF_000410635.1 Comamonas sp. B-9 | reverse complement strand
ATGTCTGAACTCAATCTTTCGCTGGTGTTTCTGTTTGCGCTGTCGGTCATTACCTTGCTGATCACCCCGGGCCCCGTGACCTTGCTGGTGGCCCGAGCCGGCCTGGTAGGCGGCATGCGCCATGCATTCGCCACCATTTGCGGCACCAACTTGGCATCGCTGGTGCTGATTTTTTTGTCGGCGCTGCTGATCAAGGGCTTGCTGGTCATCGATGAATCGGCCTTCAAGCTGGTGCGCCTGGCGGGCTGCCTCTACATCGTCTGGATTGCCTGGGGCATGATCCGCGATGCCTGGGCGATGGATGCCGAGCCCGGCAGTGCCATGACTGCGGAACCGGCCCCCGGCAGCAAGCAAGGCGGCTTCAGCCAGGGCTTTATCCTTGGTGTCTCCAACCCCAAGGACATCATTTTCTTTGCGTCGTTCTTGCCGCAGTTCATTGGCGTGCTGCCTGCGCCCGACCACAGCCTGGCGGTGCTGACCGTTGTCTGGGTGGTGCTGGATTTCAGCATGCTGGGCCTCATTGCGCTCCTGGTGCGCAGCTTGATTTCGCCCGCCCGCGAAAAGCGCATCTTGCTGGTCGCGTCCTGCCTGCTGCTGGCCATTGGCGTTGCCGGTTTTGGCTATGGGCTTTATGACCTGATGGCTTAGATCCGCCTAAATCCAGCGCCGCTTCTTCGCTAATCTTCGCTGATACCAAGCCAACAGGCCTGCGACATGCAGGCCTGTTTTTTTATGTCTGCACACTGCTTGGCGGGGACTCAGCGGCTGTCCACTGGCTGCGCAGGCTCTGCCTCATGGGCGGGCGCAGGGCGGCATACCGGCAGCGGCGCAGGTGCTGGCAGGCCAGCGGCCAGGGCCTTGTCATAGGCCTGGATGCGGCGGCGCTGCTCGGCCAGGGCCTGGGGGTCCAGATCGGGGCTGCATGGGGGCAGGGCAGGTGCCGCAGCAGACAGTGCGGAGGCGGCTTCTGATGCAGCCGGTGCTGCAGCCATCGGTGGCGCTGGCCGTTCGGCCGCGCGTTTTTCTTCGGCCGCCTGCGTTCTGGCAGCGGGTGGAACAGCAGGGTATGCGGGTGCAACGGCGGCTGCAGCGGGGGCCGCAGGTGCTGGCATCGGCGGCGCTACCGGCGTAGGCGCGGCT
>NZ_APCR01000365.1:0-38317 GCF_000410635.1 Comamonas sp. B-9 | reverse complement strand
CGGCGCGGCGTGCACCTGCGCGTGGTGGTGCCCCAGCGCTCCAACCACCGCCTGGCCGACTGGGCGCGCGAGCGCGCGTTGCGCGCCTTGGTGCTGGCCGGGGCCGAGGTGTTTTGCTCTCCCCACATGGTGCATGCCAAGGTGGTGATTGTGGACGACAGCATGGGGCTGTGCGGATCGGCCAACCTCGACGGGCGCAGCCTGTTCCTGAACTACGAGGCGATGACGGCCTTCTACAGCGCCCCCGACATTGCCTGGCTGCAGCAGTGGTCTGAGCAGCAGATGGCTGAAAGCTCTGCCTACGCCTACCGCGCGCCCGGCTGGTGGCGCGATGTAGGGGAGGGGCTGGTGCGCGCAGTCGCCTTTCAGCTCTGAGGCGCCCAGCACCCGCGCTACAAAAAAGCCACCCGCAGGTGGCTGGCATCAGGCCTGCGGGCGTTTGCGTGACCGCGCCAGGCCCCATCCGGCGACCAGGCCCGACAGACCGAGCAAGGCCCAGATATCGAGCAGCGGAACTGCCTTGGGCGTCACAGGTTGCGGCGGCGTAGTGGTCTTGACCGGACCAAAGGCGGCACTGCAGACCTCGGCGCCCACCAAGGTTCCGCGCTGGGCCACCGGGGTGACGCAGTAGTACAGATAGGCCTTGTCGTCGGCCGCTTGCGTGGTGTAGGTCACCGTGCCTGATGCGCCCATCGTGTTGCCCGACTGCAGCACCGTGCCCTGGGCCGCCTGGGTGAGGCTGGCATTGTCACTGCGCACCCATTGGTAGCGCGTACCTGCTGTGCTGCCGTCTTCCGGGTCGGTTTCGGTGTCGGCATAGCTGTAGCTGCCGGTCAGCGTCTGGCCGATCTCGGGCTGGCCATTGACGGCAGGGATCGCGCTGGGCGCCTCATTGGCCGTGCAGGCATTGGCCCCTGCGATGGCGGCGGCAAAGCCCATCGCGGGGTTGCCGCTTTTGACATAGACCGTGATGGTGTTGGCCCCTGCCTGCCAATCGGGCGAGGCCATCGCGATGGTGAGCCAGCGAAAGCCTCCAAAGCCGTTGTAGCCAAACTGGTTGGCGCTGCCCGCCTGGGGCAGGCCCCAGGTGCCCGCGCCGCGTGCCAGCTGCGATTGGCCGTTGATGAAGATGTCCACCACGGAGTTGTCGGCGCTGTAGGTCATCGAGGGCTGAAAGCTGCCCAGTGACACGCTGGGGTCGAGGTTGAACTGCACCTGGAACAGCGCATCGATATTGCCAAAGTTGGCGCCATCCACATAGGGCTGGCCGCCCCAGGCATTGAGGCCAATCCATTGCGCGGTGGTGCTGTTGGCAGGCGTGCTGGTCCAGCTGGCGTTGCGGCTGGTGACGATGGCCGCATCACCAAAGCTGCCCCAGTTGGCTGGCGAGCTGCCCGCGTAGGCCGCCAGGTACTGGAAGCGCCAGCGGCTGTCTATGGCCGGGGTGGTGCTGCTGGGCTGGCCGGTGTTGAGCTGCGCCAGCGAGTTGGGGCTGCAGTCGATGGTGACGGGGCTCTGGGCCTGCGCCGGCAGGGCACAGACGGACAGGGCTGTCGCCAGCAGCGAGCTGGCAAACCAGGCTTGGGGCTGTGGTGTGGACCGGAAAAGCATCGTAAATGGCATCCAAGAATTCAATTGATTTTTTATTATTTCAAATCGAATTGCCCGCGTCTGTTACCAATGCTGCCCAGGGATGCCTTTTGATAATTGTCCACAGAGTTGTGGCATTTTGCTGCTGCTCCGCTGCGGGCAGGCTGCCTGTGGCGGCTCTGTCGACGGCTTAGCGTGGGGCAGGGCGTGGCTTGCCGCTGCACCAAAGGTATGGCCTGCGCTGCAGGCAGCCATTGACAAGTAAACCTGACATTTGCTAAAGTCGGGTTTACTTTACATCTCTCTTGGTTCTGACCATGCACAATGCTCTTCCTCCCCCATACCCCAGCCCCAGCATGCGCGCCTACCTCCTCCGGACGGCGCTGTGGATGGGCCTGTACTGCGCCATCCATGCGCTGGTCATCGTGGGCGTTTTTGATGCCATCCTCGGCACGCCAGCGGCCTGGCTGCTGGCGCTGGCCGTTGCGCTGCCGATTGCCGCGCAGCTGCGGGCGTCCTTGCAGTGGATACAGGCGGCGGACGAGTACCAGCGCGCGCAGGCCATCCGCAGTGTGGTGATCGCCTGCGGCCTGGTGCTGATGCTGTGTAGCATTTGGGGTTTTGGCGAGAGCTATGCCGCAGCGCCCCATGCGCCTGCCTGGCTGGTGGTGCCGCTGTTCTGGCTGGTCTGGGGGCTCGTCACTGGCGTGATGCGGCTGCGCGGCTGATGGACAACCATCTGCGCACGCTGCGCGCCCAAGCCCAATGGACCCAGGCCGATCTGGCGCAGCGCCTGGGGGTATCGCGCCAGGCCGTCAATGCGCTGGAGACGGGCAAGCACGATCCCTCGCTCGACCTGGCCTACCGCATCAGCGTGGTGTTTGAGCTGCCAGTCGAGGCGATCTTTCAGAACCCTTACCGCAGCGCACCGGGCTGACGGTTGCGCGCAGGGCGTAGATCGCTGATCTGCGTCAAGCAGGGGCGTGCATAGCCCCATATCGTCGGCATTGGCTGACAGGGTTTTCTCTGCTTTGGTATGAAGCTAGTGGCTCTCTGAATAAGAGAGCTGAACAACATGCGCACCGCAATCTGGCTGCCATCATCGGGCCGGATACTTGTTGGTGGCGCCACCCGCTCTAGCTTCGCTTGTCTTCAACCCTTATGTGAAAGGTGCACCATGGCCAAATCTGAACGCAGCAGCAAAACGGATATCAAGGCACGCCGCAAGGCCCCGTTGCTCACCCCCAGTGATCTCGATGCCGGGGCCACCAAGGACATCAGCGCGGCCCTCAACGGCATCCTGGCCGATGTGTTTGCGCTCTACCTGAAGACCAAGAATTTCCACTGGCACATGAGCGGCCCGCACTTCCGTGACTACCACCTGCTGCTCGATGAGCAGGCCGACCAGCTCTATGCGATGACCGACGCGATTGCCGAGCGCATCCGCAAAGTGGGCGGCACGACCTTGCGCTCCATCGGCCATATCGCGCGCCTGCAGCGCATCAGCGACAACGATGCCGACTATGTCGATCCGCTCGACATGCTGGCCGAGCTGCGCGAGGACAACCAGCAGCTCGCGGCCCGCCTGCGCGAAGCCCATAACGTGACCGACGAGCACCGCGACATCGCCTCGTCCAGCCTGCTGGAAAACTGGATCGACGAAACCGAGCGCCGCACCTGGTTCCTGTTTGAATCCAGCCGCAACGCGGGTTAAGCGCCCCAGGCTGTCCCCGGTTCAGTAACCGGGGACCTTGCGTGGCTCAGCCCCGCGCTGGCTTTGCCGCTACGCGTTGGCGGCGTTGCTGCATCCAGCCCAGAGGTGCCAGCAGCAGCGACAGCAAGGCCAGACCCCATGGAGCCATGGCGGGCACCGGGGTGGGAGCTACGGCAGGCACCACCACCGCACGACCCACCACCTCACCCGAGGCGATAAAGCGCATGGCTCCCGGGCCTGAACAGGTGGCATCAGGGCAGAAGGTAGAAAAGGCCTTGTTCCGTAGTGCCACAGTGACTTCCGCTTCTCCTTCAGGCGGCTTGATCGCAATCGTGCCGCCGGCATCTGTCATCGGGCTTTGCAAGTCCAACAAAATGACTTGTTTGCCCGTCAGATCGCTGGTGTCAGCAGGCACAAAGATCATGTTCTGTGCAGGATCGGACAGGTAGGCGTCGCAGTTGGAGCCATTGCAGGTATTGCTGAAGCTGGCAGCCGGTATGCCTTCCGTGCCCGTGGCGGTCACATTGATCTGGCTAAAGGTCTGGGTGGTCGCATCAAACACATAGGAGCCAGAGGCGGTGCCGCCATCGACGAACGTCACATCCGTCAGGGTCCACTGCACCAAGGCAGCGTTCGCGGCCGAGGCAAAGCCTCCAACGGCCAGTGCCAGGGCGCTGGCGCACAGCAATGTCTTCATCGCAATCTCCATGTGTTGAATGCAAACAAATGTATCGCATTTGCAAGTATTTACTATCCCGTATTCTGGGGATTTCATGCGCGTTGAAGCTGTGTTAGGCGCCATTGTCAGACGCCACGCCTTTTTGCTGAGAGCCGCGCTGGCGAGAGGATCGGCGCAGGTAAAGATTGCTACAGTTTGAGCCTGCATCAATTTTTTTGTGGTGGATATATGGATAACCAAGAAACAGTCACCATCCATACACCTTTTGCGATCTCCCCCCGGGGGGCGGAGGTGCTGGCAACGGGATGGAGCGTCAAGAAGGAGTTCATCGGTGAGCCGGTGCACGACACCAATGGCCAGGAAATTGGCACCGTGGATGATGTGATCGTCGGCAAGGAAGACAATCTGATTTTTGCCATTGTCGGCATCGGCGGCTTTATGGGCCTGGGCACCTATGACGTGGCCATCGAGTTCTCCCGCTTCAAGCTGGGCAAATACGGCTTGCTGCTGCCAGACGCCAGCAAGGAGACCTTGCAGGGCCTGCCCCAGTTTGTGTACCCGAAGGCCACGACCTAATCTCAGTCATCTCGCGCAAAGCGCCGTGTGCTGTGCAATGCAGCGCCGGCGCTTTTCGCCTTGGCTGTATCTGCGCCGGGAGACCTGCACCCGACCAGGTCATGCCTCCAGTCGGATATGCAGGCTACCCCAGCCGCTGGCACATCTGCCCAGCATGCGTGGACATGAAAAAGCCACCTTGCGGTGGCTATCCGTGGTCGGCGTTGGTATTTAGCCGATGTGCTTGCGCTGGCGCCGGATCCCCAGCAGCGCGATCAGCGGTGTCAAGCCCAGGAGCGCCCAGGGGCCCAAGCCTGGCACCGGTGTAGGCGCCTGCTGCACCACGCGGGTGGTGACCGGCCCTACAGGGCTGGTGCACACCTCCAGCCCAGGGCTTGCACCGGTCTGCGCGGCAGGCTTGACGCAGAAGAAGACATATTGGTTCAGGTCTGCGGCTTGCAGGGTATAGGTCGGCGTCTGGCTTGCGCCCCCGGTGGTGCCGCTCGCTACCACCGTGCCGTCGCTGGAGCTGCTGATGCTGGGGTTGGCGCTGGTCACAAACTGGTAGGTGGTGCCGCTGGGGTTCTCAATGTCGTTGTTGCTGTCCGCATAGGTGTAGCTGCCGGTTACGGTGGAGCCGACCTGGGGCGTGCCGGCGATCGATGGAACGGCGGTGGGGACCACATTGGGTGGCAGCTCGGTCACTGGGCCCAGCGCGCTGGTGCAGACCTCCAGCCCTGGCGTTGCGCCGGTTTGGGCATCTGGCTTGACGCAGAAAAAGACGTTTTTGTCCTGGTCCGCTGGCTGCAAGGTGTAGGTGGGCGTCTGGCTGGCCCCCCCGGTGGTGCCGCTCGCCACCACCGTGCCGTCGCTGGAGCTGCTGATGCTGGGGTTGGTGCTGGTCACAAACTGGTAGGTGGTGCCGCTGGGGTTCTCAATGTCGTTGTTGCTGTCCGCATAGGTGTAGCTGCCGGTTACGGTGGAGCCGACCTGGGGCGTGCCGGCGATCGATGGAACGGCGGTGGGGACCACATTGGGTGGCAGCTCGGTCACTGGGCCCAGCGCGCTGGTGCAGACCTCCAGCCCTGGCGTTGCGCCGGTTTGGGCATCTGGCTTGACGCAGAAAAAGACGTTTTTGTCCTGGTCCGCTGGCTGCAAGGTGTAGGTGGGCGTCTGGCTGGCCCCCCCGGTGGTGCCGCTCGCCCCCACCGTGCCGTCACTGGAGCTGCTGATGCTGGGGTTGGGGCTGGTCACAAACTGGTAGGTGGTGCCGCTGGGATTTTCAATGTCGTTGTTGTTGTCCGCATAGCTGTAGCTGCCAGTCACGGTGGAGCCGACCTGCGGTGTGCCGGTGATGCTGGGCTCGGCAATTGGTACGGTGTTTGGCGGTGCGCGTTCGATCAGCGCTGCCATGTTCTGGTATGTCGGGTCCTGGTTGCGGAACAGGTCAATGGTATAGGTGTTGGAGCGGTATGAACTGCGCAGGCCGGGCAGGTTCGCCTTCATTGCCTCGTACAAAGTGGTGTAGGCATTGACAAACGCAGCTTGGTTGGTCCCTCCGTATTCGGTAACATCCTCGTTGCTCGGGCGCGATGACCCGGTTGCAACGTTGATGCTGTCTGCACTGCCGTTGTAGTCGTTGCCAATCTCCCAAAGCGCATATTGCAGGGCGCGCCGCTGCTCAATCGTTCCATTCTTGTAATAGCTCAGGTAATACTGGTCCAACACCCAGTTGATGGCCGCCTCACCTGCTGCTCCTGCTGCGCCTTTGATGGCGCTGGCGCCCGCCTCCGTGTCGAAGTGGGACGTGATGTCAAATGGAGGTCGGGTACCGTGGTCGATGCAAAACATCAGTACCGGCAGGTCGCTGTAGAAGGCACCGCCCACGTCATAGGTCAGGTTGGTGGAGCGGAAGGAATAGACGCCATCACCGGCGTAGTTGGTGGTGCCGGTTATCAAGGCAGCGCTGGACAAACTGGGCACCGCCATCGCAAGCACAGCGGCAAGGGTCAGCATTTGTTTTCGCATGATTGAATTCCATTCTCTAGATGAGGCGAGGATTTGCCTTGGTTGAGAAAATGCCTGCCATCGATTCAAAACAGCCATGGCTATCAGGGCGTCATATGTACACCAAGATAATCCTGTGGAGATAATTTGATGACCCCTGTCCATAATCAAATGACTAAATATAAAAAAATATTTGAATCTGATGGGTGTGGAGCGATCAGCGGATTGATTCCTAAGGTCTTGGCTGTGCAACATAAAATTACAGTTAGAACTGTACAACGCGAGGCCACGCATACGTCTTTGGTTTTATTAAAATAGCTTTGTTATTTGTATTTTTTTAAACAGTAATGGTGAAAATGGCGATAGAGATTTATATTGTTCACAATCGCGCGCATCTTTTATGGGGTGGCAAGATAAACCAAAACAATTGATAATGCTTGGTTAATAATTGCGTGATGCCTTTGGAATGAATGAGGCACGGCTCGGTTTGCCCATCGGTGAGTTCCGAGCTTGCTCTCAGCATTGACGCCCCCCGGAGATGGGTGCGGGGTGCTCTGGTGGCCATCACAGAGAGGACCCTGGGCGTGACAGCAGGGGTAGCTTTTCCACCCAAGGGCATAGTTGGCCGCTGGCAAGCGCAAAGTGTGTCAGCCGCTGATCGGCTCTGGGCGATGCGCGGCCTCCTGGCTTGGCTGAGCCAACACGGGTACCCGCCTAGCAAAGGCGCAGCTGGCCTCTATCCGCGCGTTGGCGCGAGTCGCGTTAAAGCGCGGGTGCCGGCCGCTTTGGCCTCGTAGGTGGGACTGCGCTACCCACTGGCCAGGACCTGCGTGCGATCTGGATGATCAGGATGAAGCGGCTGGCTTTTGCACGGCCTGCTCCGCTGGTGGAGGCTGCGTGCTCTGCACCTGGCTGAGCATGTAGTTGGCCAGGGTCTCGTACAGCGGCCTGGCGATCATGCGCGAGACCAGGCTGGCCAGCATCGCAGCGGCCATCAGGCTCAGCACCATTGAGTGCCCATCGACCATCTCCATGACGATGATGAAGGCCGTGAGCGGCGCTTGCGTGACGGCGGCCAGGAACGCGGCCATGCCCATTGCAATCAAGGCGGGGGCGATGTCGCTGCCCATCATCAGCGAGACGTTGTGGCCTACACCTGCGCCGATCGACAGCGAGGGCGCGAAGATACCGCCAGGCACGCCCACCCAGGCAGACAGCCAGGTGGCGATGAATTTGAGCGTCACATACAGCGCAGGCAACTCGGCCTCTCCCGCCAGCATATGCTTGACTTCTTCCGAACCGGCGCCAAAGGTGGCGCCGCTGGTGGCCAGGCCGATGACGGAAATCAGCAAGCCGCCAGCAGCTGCAAAGCGGATGGGATACTGCGCGCGCAAGCGGTTGAGGCGCTCTGGCGCGCCGGTCAGGGACGCGGCCATCAGCTTGGCAAACAGGCCCCCCAAGACGCCGCAGCTCAAGGCGACACAGATGCCGGGCAGCAGTGCGTGCCAGTTGAGGCTGGGCACCTGGATGCGCCCGAAGTAGTTCAGGTTGCCAAATGCGGAGACGCCCATCAGACCGGCCAGCACAATGGCGGCAATGATCAGGCCGCTGGCGCGCGACTCCAGCTTGCGGGACAGCTCCTCGATGGCGAAAACGATCCCCGCCAGCGGTGCATTGAAGGCGGCTGCAATGCCCGCTGCACCGCCTGCCACCAGCAGCGCATGGCTGGTGATGCCCGAGCGCGGACCAAACCAGCGCTTGGCATGGTGCATGACGCCGGCGGCCACCTGCACGGACGGCCCCTCGCGGCCAATCGACAGGCCCGCCAGAAACCCGAAACCTGCCAGCGCAATCTTGCAGGCGGACAGCCACAGCGAGACAAAGCGGCTGCGCTGCTGGTCATTGAGCGCCGTCTCTTGCGCGGCCATGACCTGCGGAATGCCCGAGCCCGCAGCGCCCGGTGCCCAGCGGCGTGTGGCCCAGACAATGGCTGCCGTCAGGCATGGCGTCCACAGCAGTACCGCCCAGCCACCTTGCCAGTGGTAGATGTGCATGAACCAGTCAAAGGCCTTCTCGGCCACCATCGTGAAACCCACCACGCACAAGCCCGCTGCCGCGGCATAGGCCAGCACAATGCAACGCTCCACCCAGCGCCATCCATCCCCGAATTCTTGCCTCAGGTTCTGTACAAAATCGGGTTCTTGCTGCATTGCGCCCTCATGGAGTGAGGGTGCCAGTCTAGTCAATTCGATGGGGGGCGGGCTTGCAGCGCCCAAGCCCGTGACCATAACGCTCAGGCTTTGGGGCCGTCGCAGGTGCCTGTGTCTGTCGCGTTTGGGGCTTTGTCATTCAGCCCTGCTGCGGCGCGAGGAGACTTTGAACAGTTTCTTAGGCCTGCGAAGCCTGCATGGGATAGAAGTGCTGGCAATCGCGCCATTCCTGCACAGGCTGGTCGTCCAGATAGGTGGTGGGTTTGGGCAGAAAGCCGGCAAAGCACTGGGCAATTCCCAGCGCATCGGCGGTATTGCGGCAATAGTCTGCGCCGCCAGAACTCCAGAGATACAAGACGGCACCGTCTTGATGAAGGCGCCGCACCTGGTTGATCACCGAAGGCATAGGAATCCTCTTGGTGCCGACCGTGCGCACCAAGGTGTCGTCGACATCGACAAATACCACATTCTTCTGCATAGGTCAGGTGCTCAAGCGTTGATGAAGCCTGCTTCCTAGACCAAGGCATGGTCGCTGGATAAGCCCGTTTACCGCTGCTTGCATTCGCACCCTATCAGCCAGAGCCCGTGCGTTCTACTCCCCATTTCCGCTGGGTGACGAAGCCCTGCTAAAGCCACTGGGCACCCTGCCCAAGCGCTTGCGAAACATGGTCGAAAAAGCGCTGGGGCTGTCATAGCCCAGATCAAGCGCGACCTGGGTGACCGACTGCCCGCCCGCCAGCCGGGGCAGGGCCGCGAGCAGGCAGGCTTGCTGCCGCCAGGCGCCAAAGCTCATGCCGGTCTGCTGGCGAAAATGCCGGTTAAAGCTGCGCAGGCTTTTGTGCAGCTGCGCAGCCCATGCCTCAGGCGCGGCCTGGATATGTGGCGCCTTCAAGAAGGCCTGGCAGCGCGCAGCCAGCGCCCGGTCCTGCGGGATGGGGGCGAACAAGGGCATGGTGGGCGCCTGGCGCACTTCGTGCATCAGCAACTGGGCCAAGGCGCCGTCGCGTCCTTGCTCGTCATACAGCGCCTCCATCGTGATCGAGGCCAGCAGCAGCTGGTGCAGCAGCGCGCTGACCACCAGCGCTTCGCAATGCCGGCCCTGGCGGGGTGCAGCAGCGGGCTCGATATACAGGCTGCGTGTGCTCACGCCCTGCATGCGCACCCGGTGGGGCTTGCCAGCGGGAATCCAGACACCGCTAAAGGGTGGGATCACCCACGCGCCATCGTCCGTTTCCACTTCCATCAGGCCGCTCATGCCGTACAGCACCTGCGCGCGCCGGTGGCTGTGGGTGTCCAGCAGGGTGCCAGGTGCATAGTCGGTGCTGATGGCCAACAGCGGCCGGGCCACGGCATCTACCGATGCGAGAGGGATGTTGTGCATCGGCCGATTTTGGCCCAAATGCAAGGATGCTTGGCTTTTTATCGAAAGTCAGCCGCAGTCCGGCGCTCTATCGTGGCGTTTTTCAACCGTTGATGGTCCTTGTCCATGTATTTGCTGCTGCTGTGTTTTGGGGTTCTGGCCGGTGTGACCACCGTGCTGTTTGGTTTTGGTGGCGGCTTTGTCGTCGTTCCGGTGCTCTACGCGGTGCTGGTGGGGGTGTATGGCGCAGACAGTGCGCTGGGGCTTGCCGCCATGCATATCGCGGTGGCCACTTCCACCTGTGTCATGGTTTTTGGCGCGGGGCTGGCCAGCTGGCGGCACCACCAGGCCGGCACGGTACCCTGGGGCCAGGTGCGGCCGCTGCTGGGCTATGTGGCACTCGGGGCCATCCCTGGGGCGATGGCTGCGCTGATGCTGAGCGGCCACTGGATCCGCTGGGCGTTCGTCGGCTATCTCGCGTTGACGATTCTCGACAGCCTGCTGCGGCCCGGTTTTACCCAGGAGCGCAGCAGCAGTATGCGCCCTCTGGCCAGGCCTGCGGCCGCTGCGCTGGGTCTCTTTATCGGCGCAATTGCCGCTTTTCTGGGGGTCGGCGGCAGTGTCATGACCGTCCCACTGATGCGCCGGCGCGGCGCCAGCATGACGGCCGCTACTGCGGCAGCCAATCCGCTGTCATTGCCGATGGCCATTGTGGGCACCGCCACCTACGCGCTGCTGGCGTCCAACACCGCGCCGTTGGGCGCATGGCATCTGGGCTACATCGATGTGCGCGCCTGCCTGGTGCTGGTGGCGGGCTCCTGGTTGGGCATCCGGGTCGCGTCGCGCTGGATTGGCAAGATCCCGGACCGTCTCCATGCCAAGGTCTATGTCGCCTTGCTGTGTGCGGTGCTCTTGGCCATGGTGGTGCATTGACGGCCGCTGGATGAATGGGCGCCGGCCGAGGGGTTGCGCAGCGATGGGGCTGCGCAAACCAGCGGTAGAACCCCAAAGCGGTCTATTCCTTGGGATCTTCTGCCAGACCCTTGTTCCACCGGATCAGCGCGGATGGCCCGCGCCTGCGTTCAGACCACAGCTAAGCGTGTTGCAAAGGGTTCCTAGACCTTGCGGCCCCTCGAGAATCCCAGGAAGCCGGCTAGCGCCATGATGGGCGAGAGCGCCAGCAGGCCCCAGGCTGTCATCGTGGGCACAGGGGTCGGCACGGGAGTGGGCTCCACGGGCGTTGTCGGTGGGTCGGGCTCCACGACAAAAGTCATGCGGACCATGCCGGCCTGCCCCGCTTGCCCACCGTCGCCGCCAGCGCCGGCCCCGACGTTGAGTCCTCCGGCGGCGCCGCCGCTTGCCCCCGATCCATTGGCGCCTGCGATGCTTTCTCCTTCGCAAGCTGCCACGGCCAATGGGCCTGTCAGGATCAGGCCGTCGGCTCCCGGCATGCCGGGCACTCCAGGTACGCCATTGGTACCTATGTTTCCGTACCCGTAGCCGGGAGAGCCAGAACCACCATTTCCACCATGGCCTTCGTAGCCCGCCTGTCCGCCAGCGCCGCCGATCCCAGCTATCGCACCGTCACCGCCGTTGCCGCCATCCCCGCCATTGCCGCCGTCTGTCCCATTGGCTCCGGGTATGCCGGGCCCTTCCCAGCTGCCATCCCAATCAGGTGCGCTACTTCCGTCGATTCCATTGGCGCCATTGCCGCCTGCGCCACCCGAGCCTCCGATGGAGCCAGCGCCTCCGCCTCCGCCCAGACCGCCAGGGCGTCCCAGGAAATTGGCACCTCCAGCGCCCCCCGTGCCGCCGCTGTGCGTTGTTGCACCTTGACCTGGTAAGCCGCGTGCGCCATCGAAATAGTTGAGATCCACGGTGCTGCCGCCCCCGCCGCCGCCGCCATTGGCAGTCACACCGACCACGCCGGGCCCCGAGACGGCAGAGAACCCGCCTCCTGTGCTGTGCGTTCCGGTGGCCGTCCAATCTGCGCTGTTGACCAAGCCAGCCGCGCCGCCGGCAGCGACGATGACCAGGAGCTCGTTGCCTGCAGTCACGGCAAGACGGGCTTTGCAATAGGCCCCGCCGCCGCCACCGCTGCCGCCCCCTGCGATGCCGTTCCAGCCCTGGTCGTTCGAGCCCCCGCCACCGCCGCCACCCCAGGCCTCAAAGCTGATGTGGGTTACCCCTGCAGGCACGGTGCAGGTCCCCGCTGCATTGACGCCATTGACGCAATCTGCGGCTATGGCGTGGCCTGCAACCCCGAAGCAGGCCACGGTTGCTAACTTTGCGAGTATTGGATTTTTCATTTTTTTCCAGTGAAAGCATGAGAGAGGGCTGGCCCATTGAGCGAGGGTGATGCAGAGAATCCCTCAGGGGTGTTGCTGCGTGATCGAAGGTCTTGTCGCTTTCCGCTGCACGAGCTCCAAAAAAAGAGCCTCGCTGGGGCCAATAAGGCACTTACGAAGCTCTTTTGTCGCAGCTGGGATCAGCGTGTACGCCCATATGCGGAGGTCATACCTTGCGACGGCGAGACAAGCCCATAAAGCCCGCCAAACCCATTAATGGAGAGAGCATGAGCAGGCCCAGCGCAGTCATCGTGGGCACGGGGGTAGGTGCAGCAACGGGGGGAGCAGTGGCAGGGGTATCGGTGTCCGTTGCCGTGTCGTTGGAGGGGTCCGGGTCGGGATTGGTATTGACTGCGCTGGCGCTGGAGCCATCGGCTTCGACCGTGGCGGTGTTCACCAGATTGCCCGTGAAACCGGCTGGGATGGCCATGGTCAGCGTATAGGTCGCAGTCGCATTCACCGCAAGATTGATGGTGTCATCAATGCTGCCTGTGCCACTGGCAGCACAGCTTCCGCCGGCCGAAGCGCTGCAGGACCAAGAGGCGGTGCTGATGCCGCTGGGCAATACATCCGTCACCTTGGCGCCTACGGCGGTGAACGGACCGTTGTTGCGCACGGTAATGGTGTAGACGACATTGGTGCCCGGCACATAGGTGGTTTGGCCGTTGGTTTTGGTGATGCTCAAATCCGCAGGGAACTGGATGGGCGCATTCGGGCAGTTGGCGCCATCGTTGGTGCCCGATCCGGGCGAGCCGGCAATGAGCGTTTTGACACCGGTGAGCAGGTTGATCTGGTAAAAACCGCTGCCATTGTTGGCCGAGCCAAACATACCGTTGGTGGCACCGAACTGCGCGCCCAGCACACCACCGGTGCCGTCTGGCGTACCCATGGCCGAGACGGCTCCAGTACCCACATCGATGGCATAGAGCTGGCCTGTGTCGGACACCGAATACAAGCCCCCGGAAGCGCCACCGACCCAGGCGATGTCCGAGGCCGTGAATGCTGTATCCAAGGTGATGGTGGTAGCGGTCAGTGCGCTCGTATCAATGGCATAAATCACCGAGGTGTTGCCAAAGGGTTTGACATAGTAGGTGCCATCGCTGCCCACTGTGCCCGAGTTGTAAGCGGGACTCGCTGGCAGCCCCGTCACAGCGCCCACAACGGTGACAGCTCCGGTGCTCTGGTTGACGCTGAGCAGATTATCGCCATTGGCATCGGTCCGCATCGCATAGATCTGGCCATCGGTGGGGGAATAACCCAAGGCGTTGTAGGAAACCGCAGAAGCCCCCCCAATGCCGGTAAACACCATTGGATTGGTATCCGTAGACACGCTGTTTAACGAGGTCGGTGCGTTTTGCGACAGAAAAAGCCGGCCATCGCAGGCGACTTGTGCCATCGATATGGCTGGCAATACCAAAGCGGCCGAGATAAGCAGATGCTTGAATGTCTTTTTATGGGCGGGAGGATTCGTCAGCGGCGACGAAAATGCTGGAAAGGCTGGGCCAGGCGGCATTTTCTTAGAATCGGTCATATTCACCCTTTACTGAATTGAAGCGGATGCAGTAATAAAACAAAAATGCAAGTTCTCTTGGCTGTGAATGAGGGACGGATCGCGATAGCGGAACCCTATGTCCTTCTATTCACTCGGTCACGCTGTTTACAATGCCATACACCTAAAACATGGTCAAGGCGCAGGTGGACATGGGTAGCATTTTTTTTGTTAGCTGTTTCAAATCGGATGGTATGCAAATTCAAAATCTTTGCTTTTTATCCATTTTCTTTGTTTTTATTTAATTTCCTTTGATTTTTTGATTTTTATAGATAACTTGGGATTTGGCATTGTCAATACCCCCTTTCAACCAAGCGGGTGCGAATGATGGGGCGGTGCGGCTTCACAGTGCAGCGGGGATGGGGTTATCCAGCTATTTTTTGAGGCAGATGGATGGTCCGCTGCGTGATGCGTGCCGAATACCGGTTCACGGCAGGGATGTGATATAGGCTGTGGGCCTTGGGAACTTCTGCACAACTCGCCGCCATGGTCTGAACGTGCTCTCGGGGGATCCAATCCCATGTCTTTCTCGGCAATACCTCCGGTTCGCCTTTAAGGGGCGCCTTGTGCGTTTTATCCCGATCAGTGTCCGTCGCGCTTGGTGAGGCTTGTGCAGAGGCAGCCCAAAGAGGGCGGTGTCTTGTCTGGCTAAAGCGCTTGGTCAATATCTTGGCAAATGCCGCTCGTCATACCGGTTTGTTGGGGCGGCCTGTCAGCAATGGCCGAGTCGGCTGTGGGTATTGCATTTTCGAAAGGTCTTGGAATAAAAAAATCGCCTCCAGCTGGAGGCGATTGTGAGTAACTCGGCAAGTCTTCAAGCCCTGAGGCTTCTAGCCATCACTGGTTGCGTTGGCGGCGGCGCAGTGCCAAGGCACCGATACCGGCACTCAATCCGCCCAGCAGCGCCAGGCCAGCCAGGTCCAATGCAGGGACTGGGGTGGCAGGGCCAGCGGTGGCGATGACGCTGTTGGCGGTTGCGCTGTTGTTGGCCGGAGTAGGGTCATCAATGCCCGCTGGAGCCGCGATGCTTGCCGTGCTGGCCAGCGAACCGGTGGCATTTGCAGCGACCTTGGCCGTGACGGTGTAGGTCACGCTGGCGCCCATAGGCAGGTTGACCGTGTCATTGATATTGCCGCTGCCCGATGCGCTGCAAGTACCGCCGCCTGCGCCCACACAGGTCCAGGTGGCATCCGTCAGTGCGGCAGGCAGGGTGTTGGTGACCGTGGCGCCCGTGGCTTCCACCGGGCCGGCATTGCTGGCGGTGACGGTGTAGGTCACCGTGGCACCGGGTGCTACGCTGGCAGCGGCACTGGCGTTGGTGATGGACAGGTCGGCGCTTGGGGGCTCACCCGTGCAGGCTGCGGTGACATAGAACTCGGCAATGGCGCCCAATGCACATGTTCCACCGCTACAGTCGTTGGTTTCTTGCCCGCCATCCAGCCGGAAGCCCACGGTGTTGTTGCCGCGTGCAAAACCAAGCGCTGCAGACGTGGTATAGGTCTGGAATGCACCGTAGCCATTGGGAAGATAGGTAGGTCCAGCAGCGGACTCTGCACCCGCTGCAGGCTTCACATAGACGGAGCTTCCGTAGTCATCAAATGCGAAACGCCCAGTGAGCTTGATGCTGGCCAAATCAACATTGCTGCCGATATTGACGGGCTGGTTCATCACAAATGTGGAGCCGTCCTGGATGCCACGAGACTGCCCGGTAGCCGCTGGGTAAGGCACACCCGGGATGTCGCTGCTCGCAGGGTTGGTCGTTCCAGGGCTAATCCAGCGGGCGTCGGTCGCCGTAGTCAGTGTCGATGGATCGAAATAGCTGCGATACCGGTAGCTGTCAAACAGAGGCTGCTCGACGTTCTCCAGGGCGGTGCCCGCTGCATTCATGCGCTGCGTCCATTTCCAGTCCCTGGCGTTGGTGGTAAATGGGCCAACACGGACTTCATCACCCGCTTGGCTGCCGGCGGGGCAAGCCAGAACGGTGGTGGGCTGGGCGGGCGGCTCAGTCGCGCAATCGGCGGTAATTTCAATATCCGCAGTTAGACCAACTGGATTACCCCGCGAGTCTGTATCTGCTCTACCAACATTCTGCACCGCAAACGCAATGGTGTTATTGCCATAATAAAACCCCAAGCCTGCTGCGCTTCCATCTAAATCAATGGCATCCGGAGTTGAGTACAGTGTGCCTGCAGTTTGTGCTTGCAGCCAGTCGCTAGCACCCGATGGCGGAGCGCTGGGTCGGACAACGAACTGGGTGCTATCGTCAAAACCACCAAGACCGCGAACTCGAATGGTCGCCAAGTTCACATTATTGGCAATATTGATGGGGTCGTTATAAATGAATGTGACACGCCCAGCGACCCAGGCGCCATTGTCGGTATTGCCATTGGTGATTACTGCAGGGTAAGTACCGGTGCCTGTATTTCCCCCGTTGGCTGCGCCCTCTACAAAAGTGGAGTCACCAAACGAAAGCCACTTCCCTTCAAAAGGCTGGCCATTCAAGGATCCTGAGGCTGCACCGTGAGTTTGCGTAGTGGGGTCAAACCATCCATTCCACTTGTAGTCATCACGAATAGTTGCTGCGGCTCCGGTCGGGGCACTCACGTAGCGTGCATCGGTCGACCAGTTCGATACGGATGCCGTGCTTACGCGCAGGGGCACGCCGCAGACCAGATTTGCAGCCTGTACGCCAGCGGCAGCCGTCAGCCCTGCAAGCGACACTGCAAAAAGAGCAGCCTGTCTGTGAATTAATTTCATCCTGAAAACTCCATCCCAATTGAAAAATATCCCATACGCACCCGCAAGATAAACTAAATCAATTGAATATTATTTAGTATAACTTACGTCTATCGTGTATATGTGAGCCGCAAAACAGGGAGAAATCTAGCAGATGGTTTCAAACTGCATCTTTGCTTAATTTAAATATTTTTTGGATTTATTGATATTTCTTTCAATCCTCCATTATTTCGTTTGATAGCGTTGTGTTTCTGATTGTAATTTTTAAAAATTAACATATCCCGATGGCGAAGCCACTACATTGCATGTAGATTTTCTTGACTCGTTTTTCTTCGTTGAAAAATGAATATCTACAGTTCGTTGCGGGGTTCAATATGTTGCATCGAAGCATAAGCGTCACCGTCCTGGGTTTGCTTGGCGCCTTGTTCATCGGCAGTGCCACTGCCGCGCCCCTGGAATGGGACTACACGGTCACGGCCCGGTTTGTGACGAGCACCGGCGCTACCACCTTCATTGGCGCGGGCCCGGGCACTGCCAATGGCTGCGAACTGGTCTCCGCCACCGATATCACCTGGGGAGCTTGCCCCAGTGGCCCTGCCGGTGAGGGGCGCAGCGGCATCGGTGTCTCAGCCAGTGCGCAGACGGGCACCTTGGTAGCCAATGGCGCCGCGCAATACGCCAATGTCTACACCCATACCAATAACGTGGTGGCGTTGAACTTTGCGACCCTGACCAGCGCCACGATCAGCACCACGCTCGGCCTCAAAGCCAAAGGCAGTAGCGATCCCTACACCTATGAGACCTTCGTCTACACCATCAAGTTTTCAGAAACCCCGAACGGCAGTGACCCGACCGCCTGCGTAGTGAAAGGCGGAGACCCTTGCAGCGATATCTGGGTGCTGGACGGCTCGGTCAATCGCACGGTGGTCATGGATGGCCAGGAGTTCACCTTCAGCTTTTTCCCTGAGCCTGCAGCCATTCCGCTGGATCCGGAGATTTGCGAGGCAGCAGGCGCGGAGGTTGGCTGCATCGGCTTTACCACCCAGGAGAACATGGTCAACGCGATCCCCTTTATGATGAACCTGACCCAGGTGGCCAATGTCTCGGGCCGGGTATATGCAGAGGGTAGCGACCCCGCCAACACGCAAGACGATGGCAACAGTGTGGATGCCGGTATGGCGTTGGCGGTGTCTTTGCTGTGCACAGGCCCCGACTACAGCGCAGGCCCGGTCGATGCAGCAGCGGATGGCAGCTTCAGTTTTGAGAATGTACCGACCGGGGCAGACTGCGCCATCACGACAACGCCGCCCGCAGGCTATCAGACGGCCTATACGCAACAGGGCACGACCGGAGAGAGTGGCGCGCCCGGCGCGCTCAACACCAGTGTGGCGGGTAGCACGGGCGTGCAAAGCATTGCGATCAGCGTGCCGACCGATGGATCGAGTGGCAATCTGTTTGCGCTGCGCGCGGTGACCGATATGCTCAGTACCACGGTATGCACCCCGGGCACGGCAGCGGCCGGTGCCGCTGTCAGCTGCACAACCACCTGTACCAATGCCGGCGGCGCCGCTGCACTGCAGGCTTTTTGCGCCATCCCCAACGCCGCCAGCTTGCCCGGCAGCCCCACACCTGTCTGCAGTGCGCCCGCTGATCTGCCGCCCAATGGCACGCTCAGCTGCACACTGAGCTTTACTATGGCCGGCAACGCCAGCATCACGGTGGTGGGCGGGGCTGGTGCGGACAATGACAGCAATGGCGGGGGCGATGCAGCGGCGGGCAACAATGCATCGAGCGCGGCGGTTGCCCCGCAGGTCACGACCCCGACGAACCCAACGAATCCAACGAATCCAACGAATCCAACGAATCCCGGCAACCCCACGCCTGTGCCTGGTCTTGGCGATGTTGCGCTGGCCATGCTGGCGGCCTTGATGGGGCTGGTGGTGTGGCGTCAACGGCAGGGTGTGAAGGGACGCCCATTGCGATAGGCATGCGCCAAAAAATTCGCTGTACCGGATGCCGCTCAACGACGCAGGACGACCGCAGACCTCCGACTGCGGCTGTTGGCTATCTGGCCCAGAACGGCAGCCAGGGGACGATAGTGACCGTCCCTGGGTATCCAAGAGGTCGGCCTTGCTGAGGGTGAGGCTGTGCGAGTATCAGGCACAAGCGCGTCGCGCTGGAGCCAGGATTCTGCGCCCGAGGTCGGTCGCAAGGCGAATACGACCTTGCGCGGTGAGTATCTTTAGCCTGTCTTCAATTTGCGCGCGAGCGCCGCAATCGATGAGAAATCAAACCGATCCAATGACTCGAGAAGGTAGTCTTGCAGACCAATAAGTTCTGTATCGTTGGTATGCTCATCGATCCAGCTTTGAATATCACTCCATTGGCCTCGCGTAGCGAAATCTTCCAGCTGCTGCAAGGCGAGTATCTCTAATAAGTGGGGCGCGATAGCTGCCCAGAGCGCTTCTTGCTCAGAAGCTGTAGGTGCATGCAACAGGGACATGCCCGCGCCGATCTGGGGTAATGTCAGTTGAAATGAAAATGAGCTGCCTTTGCCCAATGCACTATGGGCACTCAGGCTGCCTCCCATCGCCGAGACAACGTGCTGAGCAATGAACAGACCCAGACCTGTGCTGCCACTCTGAGCCTGCACTTGCTGGAATGCGCCAAAGATGTCAACTCCATCGCTCAGGTCAATGCCTATGCCGGAATCAGACACGGTGAACTGCAAATCGCATTGTTGACCTTGACGTGTGCAAGTTATGTAAAGCTCGATAAAACCATCCGACGTGAATTTGGCAGCATTGGAGAGCAGATTGAGCAATACTTGCTGGAGGCGCTTGCCGTCTACAAGAACGAGCAAAGGCAGAAGGTCAGGGCTGCGTAGTTCAAAGCGATTGTTCTTTTGACTGCTCAGTGCGACTGCGTAGTCTGCGATGTCTTGAACCAGCGCGTGCAGGTCCGTGGACTTCGGACGCACTGCCAGTGGCT
This sequence comes from Comamonas sp. B-9, assembly GCF_000410635.1. Lineage (NCBI taxonomy): Bacteria > Pseudomonadati > Pseudomonadota > Betaproteobacteria > Burkholderiales > Comamonadaceae > Comamonas > Comamonas sp. B-9. The sequence continues at coordinate 18,578 of NZ_APCR01000365.1, read as the reverse complement.
GCAACTCAGACTTGGTGTATTCAAGTAGCTCGTCAATGAGACCGAGCTGGTATTTGATGCTGCGCTGTATGGTTTGCAACTGATGGTGTTGATCTTCGTCGGCTCTGGCCAGCAGTAGCGCAGCATAGCTGCTAATGGTCGCCAGAGGTGCCCGTAAATCATGTCCAATATAGCCAAGTACCTCGACTTTCTGGCGCTCCTTTGTTTGTGCATTGAGAAGCGCTTTGCTGATTTTATCGTTCAGGACAGAAGCATGCATGTTTGCGAAGACTTGGGAGTATGATATGTGAATAATCATTAATCCAAATGCAAGCAGGGTTTGAAAATTTCCTGAGGCTAGAAAGTTCTGAGGTGCTGGGTAGAAGGGGGTGCCAATAATACGTGCACTGTGCGCGATGAGGAAGAGAACTGTAATGATCAGGAGTTCAGGATTTTTCTCAATCGGCGCTTTCTTGCTTATTTTGAAGATGGTTGCAAGTGTCATCAGAACAATCAGAACCTGGATGCTGTTGTAGATGTATATTCTGACCGAGGTGTCATAGGAGACATAGGTGAAATATATCAATAACAATGCTTCTATGCACAGCAGTGCTAACATGCAATAAAGCCATGTACAGCGTCTTTTAAAATAGATGCATATGCCTATGTAAAATAAAACAGAGCTCGACGTTGTGCTCACGTTGGCGAGAATAATTGACAGGAAGTCAGGAATTTGATTTCGCAGTGTGATCAGTAAGGATCCCGCGCCAAATGCAAAAAATCCTAAGCTCCAGATGATCAGGTAGCGCGCTCTGTCACGCGTCCAAAGCGTAAACATGCCTATGCAAAGTGCCATCTCCACCAGAGCACTAAAAAAAGCAGCAGTTGCAAGATTGAAGGTCATGCGCGCACCCAAGATCCAAGAAGATGGCCAGTCCTAACGCAAAGCGCTGGAATCTTAAGCATGCAAAGAGCATCTGTGAGTAGACGGATACCCTCTGTTGGACCGTGATGCGAAACGTCGCTTTGTGTGATAGATGTTCGGGGATGGGTGCAACCGGCCAACGTTGCCCGGCCAGGTCTCGTTCATCATGTCTTCAGTGTGGCTTTAGCTGGACCGAGGAGATCTCACCATGTCGGAAATCGCAGCTTTTGCTCATCAGGTTTGGAGTGCTGGCCGAAGGTGAAAAAGGTCGTTAGAGGCGCTTGACCGGGGCTTTCCGGCGAGCCCCCGTTGTTCCGCTGCAACTTGGCGGGCCATACGTGCAAAGAGCAGGGCGGCAAGTACTTCGCTCTGACTCCGCGCCAGAATGCCGGAGCCCCATGCATCACCCCATCTCCTGCACTTTCAGCACGTTCTGGAAGAGATTTTAAGCTTATGAAATATTACTTAATTCTTATCTATTTTCTACTTTTCGGGTCAGCATGGGCTAGTCTGTATCCCTATGAAATCGTGGATTCTGGCAGTTACAGCGGCATACGAGATACTGAGTAGACAATAGTTTCTACTCCGTCTGAGTGGGAAGATTTATGGAAGCGTCACTCTGAAAAGTTCATTCCCTCTATGGATTTTGATAAATACTATTTGGTGGCTATTTTTTTTTTTAGGCACGAGGCCCAACCCTTTATATGAAATCGAAGCCCTCGGGCTCTATAAAGAAGGCGAGATAATGAAATTGCAATACAGAGATTCCCGTGAGCGTGCCAGGAATTTGAATTTTGGTAAAAACTTTGCCGTCTTTACGCAATGGGTAATTTATCCATATTGGATTGTGAAAATTGAAAAGCCACAGTATCTTATTTTGTTTGAGAGAGTTTGCAAATAATGAAGTTGAGGCCCAAAGGGTTGGAGTGACTCATCAATATTCAGGTGGCTTCGTATGGGGAACGAGAACAGGGGGTGATTGCGCTGTCTTTTGAACCGGCCCAATAGACTGTGGTTGATAGTCGTTGGCTCCGCTCGGTTAGGGCGGCAGATGCCTCGCTCTGATACCGATCAGGAGCAGCGATAGCCTGGAGCTAGACCTGCACCTATTCAGTAATAATATCTGCGGAGCCTTCACAAAGATGGCTATTTGCATTCAATCGGGGCGACCTGCTCCATAAGGATTCCATGGAGTTTTCTGCGTTGGTTCCCGAATTGGCGGTTGGTGACCTGCCAGCTAGTCTCAATTTTTGGTGTGGCGTCATCGGGTTTTCTGTCTGGTATGACCGCCCAGAAGAGCGTTTCGCATATTTGACCCTAGGCAAGGCGCAGATCATGCTGGAGCAACATGGAATCGGAGATCGCAGCTTTGTGAACGGTGATCTATCCCATCCCTATGGCCGTGGCATCAACTTTCAACTGGAGGTGCCGTCATTGGATGAGGTCGCTCATCGATGCTCCCTGCAGGGCCTTTCGCTTTTTCTGCCAGTTGAAGATCGCTGGTATCGGCAAGGGACAGAAGAGGTGGGGCAGCGACAGCTGATCGTCGCTGATCCTGATGGCTATCTGGTGCGTTGTATGCAGTCGCTTGGACGCCGCCCAGCGACAGCATAAGCCGGCTCTAGCCTGGCGCTTGAGCCGGGGAAATCGGCGCAAATAGTGTCCGTCAGAGCGGAAAAAAGGCTCCAAAAGGAGCCAGCAAAATGAGATGGAAATCGGCAGTTCATGTCCCCGCAATGTTTCCGGAGGCCTTTTGGAAAACGGGAGCCACTTGATTTCATTTAGAAAAAGTGGTCCCCCCGACAGGAATCGAACCTGTATCTAGCGCTTAGGAGGCACTCGTTCTATCCATTGAACTACGGAGAGGGACAGCGGTGTATTGTAGAGGACTTGCAAAGCTCCCAAGCCAATCTGCGAAGCCACAACGATGGGACTCCCGGTTGCGGCATGGTTGGGATGTAGGTTCTCAGCGCCGCCTGCGGTCAGATCCTCTTTGCGCAGCTGGCCATTCCCGGCGTGGAGGGCGCAAAATGGCAGCGCATGTTCCCCGTTCATCCCATCCCACTTCCCTCCTTGGCCGATCTCCAAGACAGCTGGCAGCCCATGGGCTCCTTGCAGGCGCTTTACCTCAGGGTGGGCCAGGAGGCTGAACCCCGTTCCGTGGCCGAAGTCCAGGCAGTCGGTGGCTATGGGCTGGTGGGAGACCGGCATGCTTCCTCGTTATCCCCCCGGCAGTTGCTCGTCGCCGGCACTGATGCCTACCAGCGCTGGGGCTTGGCGGAAGGCTCGCTCCGAGAGAATATGCGGGTGGATTTCTCCACCAGCGGGTTGGCCTCCGGTGATCTGTTGCGCATGGGCAGCGAGGTTGTCGTCGCGATCAGCTTTCTCTGTGAACCTTGCCGGTTGCTGGAGCGCAGGTGCCCGGGGGCCTTGGCTTCGATTGGGCGAGACAGAGGCATGCTCGCCCGCGTGTTGCGAGGCGGCGCCATTCGCTGTGGTGCCGAGGTATCGCTGTGCCATGCCAAGGGGCCAGCGTTCAGCGACCAGTGGCAGGAGAGGGTTCAACAGGTGGCCTGCGCGGTTCCGGAGGGTGCCTGGATCAGCTATCGGCAGCTCGCTGAGATGGCGGGTGTGCAAATGGCCTACTGCCGCGCTTTCCCCAAGGTACTGTCCCAGCTTCCAGAGCGCATGGCCGCCAGAGTGAGGAGCCAGCGCGATGCGCCGGGCGCTGCGCCGTGGTCCGGTGCTGGATTCTTCGGCATGGGCATGGATTGATGCCTATGCTGCCAGCGCAACGCGGAGCCCAACGTCTGCGGAGCCCCTGGCAAACAGGCCCCCGCCGTTTGGCAACTGCGGGGGCCTGTCATAGGTCTCATGGCGCATGGCAGGCGCTCATGGGCTCCATCAGTCGTAGCGCAAGGTATAGATCAGGTCCAGCGCGCTGGTCGTACCGGCAGAGCCGCGCAGCTGCAGGTTGCGTGTGAAGTCGTAGAAGATGTACAGCGCACCCAAGGTGCCGGCCAGGCCCGCTTCGTAGGTCACGTACAGGTCTTGCGACAGGCGCTTGCCGACGGACAGGCTGGCCGAATCGCGGTCGGTGCCGCCAAAGCCGATTTCGTCCAGGCCCAGGCTCTTGGCGATATTGCCGGTCACGCTCTCGCCCGATCCACCGCTGAGCAAGGCCAGCGCCGCTTGCTGCATCAGCGCGCTGCTGGCGCCGCCGCCGGCAGGGTCGCGCCCCATCACCACCCAGGAGATCTTTTCCGCATCGGGCATCTCGGGGTTGGAGTACAGGCTCACGCGTGGCGCCTGCGCCGAGCCGCTGACCTGCACACCGGCCTTGACGGCGATATTGGGGCGCAGCGCCAGAATATCGAGCGAGGGGTTGTTGTAAGGGCCGTTGAAGCGGATCAGGCCGGTTTCCACATTCAGCACCTGGCCCCAGGCGCGGTAGCGGCCTTCTTCCGTGCTGATGACGCCGGTGATGCGCGGCATGCCAATGCCGGCGCCGCCGCTGCTTTGCACATTGAGCGTGCCAGTCAGGCGCGTGGTGATGCCATAGCCTTGCAGCGCAAAGTCACGGCCCATGTCGAGCTTGACGTTCAGGATCAGCGGCTTGGCGGGCTCGACCCGGCCAGCCGGAGCATCGAGCTTGGCCTGCGCAGCCTTGGCCGCTTCTTGCTTGGCTTTTTCGGCAGCCGCTGCGCGGCTGGCCTTGGTGCTGACCACCACATCGCTGCCCAGCGTGGGTGAGGATTCATCGGCCAGCATGATGCTGGCGCGGTCCACGGTCAGGTCGCCGGTGATGCTCATCTGGCCTTGCTGCAGCTGGCTGCGCACCTGGCCGGAGACGCTGACCTGCCGGTCGGCGCGCACCAGCACCTGCAGCGCCTTGGCCTGGGTGCGGATGTCCATGCGGATATCGGGCGCGGCGCCGTTTTGCGGCATGGTCCAGCTGATGGTGCCGGTGGCGTCGAGCGTGCCGCCGCTGGTGGGCGCGGCCGTCAGGTTGCCGCTGTAGCCGGCAATGCGCGCACGGCTGCCTTCGCCGCCGTCAAAGTGCAGGCTTTGCAGCTCCAGCGTATTGCCGTTGAGCTGGGCGCGCAGGCTGCCGTTGCGCAGGTCCACGCCATCCAGTTGCGACTGGATACGCATCTTGTCGGCGGTGATGCTGCCGCTCCAGCGCGGGTCTTGCAGGTTGCCTGCCAGCTGCACATTGGCTGCCAGGCTGCCGGCCACGCGCCAGCCCGGTGGGGCAAAGCTGGCCCAGATGCCCAGATCAGGCATTTGGGCCTGCACGTTGCCGGACAGCGGTGCATCGGGGGCCACGGTGGCGCCCAGGTAGTTCTTGCCTTCGTACTGCAGCGCCGTTTGCACATCGGCCGTGAGCTGGCCTGCGTTGACCGAATCCCATTGCACGCGGCTGCGCAGCTGGCGGTCCTGCACGGTCAGCTCGACCTTGGCGGTGCGGATGCGGGCGATGATCGTCTGGCCTTCGGCCGAGAAGGCCTTGGAGACCGCGCCTTCCTTGCCGCTCGAGTGGAAGGTGACATTCGTGGGCGCGCTGCCCTGGGTGTGCAGCTGCAGATCGCCGCTGGCGCGCTCGATCTCGACCTTGGCGTTGAGGCCGTTTTGTGTGTTGACATCCCAGCGGCCCTGGACAACCAAGTCAGAGTCAAAAGGGCTGTGCTTTTGCGTCTGGCTGGGATCGGGCTTTTGGAAGGCACGGATCCAGCGCAGGGGCAGGCCTTGCAGGCTGCCAGTGCTTTGCAGCTGCACGGCCTGGTCGGCCCCTTGGCTGAACTGCAGGGGGTTCCATTGCAGGGTGACCGTGCCTGGCTCGGGCCCGGTCAGCTGCAACTGGCTGGCGCCGGTGCTGGCGCGCAGCGGCTGGTTGCCGGCGGGCAGCTGCAGTTTGAAGTCCAGCGGCTGCTGCAGCTGCACCTGCCACGGCGCCTTGTTGGGCGGCAGCGTGGCGCGGGCCTGCAGCTTGCTCAAGGCGCCGCTCCACTGTTTGGCCGCCGTGCTGTTCGCGGCCAGGCTGACCTGGGCAGCCATCTGCTGCTCGCCGTGCTGGGCTTGGGCACGCAGATCGAGCTGCACTTTTTTGAGGTTGCCAACCAGGGCCAGCTCGGTATCGCGCAGCTGCCACAGGTCCGCAGCATCGGCGCTGGTGCGCAGGCTCAGCTGTGGGGTGCTGATGTTGGCATCCAGCGCAAAAGGCTGGCCACCGGAAGGAATGCCCGCAGGCAGCTGGGCCAGCAGCCCCGCTTGCTGCAGCTGGCGCAGTGCATCGCCATAGCCACCGCTAAAGCGCAGCTTGGCGTCGAGGCTGCCCTGGGCCAGCATGCCTTCGGGCAGTGCCTGGGCCATGCCCGGCAGCTTGCGCAGCCATTGCAGCAGTTGCTCGGCGCTGCTCAGGCGCAGTGCGATGGTGCCCTGGCCTTGCTGGGGCGCGGCCTGCGCCTTGGCGTCCAGGTTGGCACCGGGCGCCTGCACCGACAATTCACCGGCGCCGCTGCGCTGGTCGATGTTGGCGGTCAGCTGCTTGGCGCTGATATGCGCACCCAGCGCATCGATCTGCGCGCTTTGCAGCTGCAGCTCGGGCGCTTTCCACTGGCCCTTGGCGATCACGCGGTCGATCGGCAAGCTGGTGCTCGCTGCGGTGGCCTTGGCCGGTGTGCGGCGCTCGGACGTGATGTTGGCGTCAAACACAATGGCGTCGTTTTGCGACTGGGCCGACAGGCTGCCGGACAGCGGTGCACTGTCGATGCGGGTGTCGACCAGTGCCGGGTTGATCGCCCGCAATGCCGCCTGGATACCGGCATGGTGGTCCGCCAGGCGGTAGTGGCCCTGGGCCGTCAGGCTGCCGCTGCCCAGTTGCACCTGGCTGCCTTCGAGCACGTCCACCCGCTGGCCATCAAACAGCGCATGGGTCTGCACGGCGCTGACGGGCAGGTGCTGCTGGTTGATGGGGCCGGGCAGGGCGTTGCTGATATCGATCTGGATATCGAGTGGCACCGGCAGCAGCGCAGGGGGTGCTGCGGGTTTGGTCGGCGAGGTGTCGGAATCTGCTGGTGCTGCGCTGCTGGTGACCATGGGGTCCACCGGCGCATCCACCACTGCGGGCGCTGGATGGGCGGCATGGGTGCTGCTGAGCAGATCAGCGGCCGCCTCCGTCACTGCCAACTGGCCATTGAGCAAGGTGGTGGGCAGGCTGGGCAAAAAGGCAGCCAAGTTGACGCTTTGCAGTTGGGCCTGCGCGGGGCCCAGCGGCCAGGGGCGCCAGGGGTAGACGGTGGCGTCGACATTGGCCAGCATCGGCGCGGCGCCAGCCAGCGCCTGGGCGGAGCGGGCGGCCTGGGCCTTGGCGGCTTTCTCTTGCGCCGAGGGCGCCTTGGCGGCCGTCTTTTTGCGGGCGGCGGTGGGTGCCGGTGCATCGGCCACCGTGGGCTTGGGGGCCGCTGCCTCAAACTGCGGCTTGACCTGGGCCTGCACGCGCAAGGCGGCATCCAGGCCGGACAAGGTGCCGGTCAACTGCACACCGGCATCGGCCAGGATGGCGGGCAGGGTGTCGGTGGCGGGCTGGTCCAGCTGGGCTTTCAGATCGGCAGCGATCTGCATGGGCGCCAGGGCATCCACATCGGCTTTGAGCTGCAGGCGGCTGTTGAAGGCCTCGACCTTGTCGATCTGCAGCTGGTGCTTGTCAGCGGCATAAAGGTAGTGGCCCTGCAGTTGCGTGACGGTGATGGGCTGCGGCGCGGCCCAGACGATTTCGTCCACCGCGAAGGGCACCTCCAGCACGCGCAGCGGCAGGGGCAACTGCTCCAGAGGCGGGCTGGGTTCCTTGGGTTGGTCGATGCCCGACGGCGTGATGCTGACTTTGGCGATATGGATGGGCGCCAGGCGCAGCTCGCGGTCCCAGATCTTGTCCAGGCTCCAGCCAATGGTGGCCTGGTCCACCTGTACGCTGATCGACGGGTTGCTCCACCGCAGCTGGCCAATGCTGCCGCCGCCGCGCAGGCTGCCTTGCACGTCCTGCGCTTGCAGTTGCATGTCGGCCGGCAAAAAGCGCTGGGCCAGGGCGATGCTGCGGGCGAGCGAATCGTTCTGCCCGCTCCACCACCAGGAGCCGCCCAGCAAGGCCGCCAGCAGCAGGATCAGGGCGGCGAACAGCCACAGCAGCACGCGCACGACGCGCCGCAGGCCGCTGCGCTTTTTGGGGGAAGAAGGGCCGCTGGGCGGCGACGCCGCTGGTTGCGCTGCGCTGGCGGTGGGTGCGGTTGCGTGTGTATCTGCCATGTTTTAGAAGCTGTATCCCAGACGCAGGTGCAAGCGGAAACGTTCGTCTTTCAAGCCATAGGCCACATCGGCCTGCAGCGCGCCCACGGGGCTGCGCCAGCGCAGGCCCGTGCCAATGCCCCAGTAGGGCGACAGATCGCCGGCCTTGTCTGCGACCGAGCCCACATCGGCAAACACGGCCGATTCCCAGGCGCTGATCTCGCCATTGCGCACCAGGGGACGCTGGTACTCGACACTGCCCACATACATGTAGCGGCCGCCATAGACCTGGTCATCGGCCACGCGGGTGCCGATCTTTTTGTAGCCGTAGCCGCGCACGGTGGTGTCACCACCGGTGATGAACAGCTGGGTAGCGGGGATCACGGCCGAGTCCTTGGCGAGGATGGCACCGCCCTCGGCACGCAGCGCTATGCGGGCGCTGCGCGAGCTGCCGTTGGGCGCGGTGACCTTGCCTGCCGGCACAAAGCCTTGCCAGCGCAGCAAGCTGCGTACAAAGGGGTCGCGGTCCGGCGTGATGGTGTAGCCCGCGCCCAGCTCGGCGGCAATGCCGTAGCCGCGCGTGGGGTCGGTGTTGTTGTTGAAATAGCGGCCCGTCCAGCCGTAGTTCACACTCAAGGCGCTGCTCGATGGGATCTTCTCCTGGCCCTGCACCGACGAGAAGTCGTACTGCAAGAAGGCGCTGCGGTCGATATGGTCGCTGCTCTTTTTGTGGCCGCCGCGCAGCTGCATGGAGTTGACGGTGAAGTCGCCGTTGAGCTCGCGCTTGACCTCGCCCGCACCAAAGTAGGCCCAGCCGCTTTCCTTGGGCAGGTCGGTCCATTCGGTAGACAGCAGCTTCTTGTCACGCTCGAAGGAGAACTTGCTCACCGCGCGCCAGCCCAGCCAGGGCATCTTGTTGTGGGTGTGGTCCAGGCTCAGGCGGGGCCCGGTGTCGGTGGACATACCGATACCGAACACCACCTTTTGCATCTTGGCCTCGCGCACCTGGGCGATTACCGGTGCTTCCTTGGGGTTGGCGGTGTCGGTGTCCAAGGTCAGGAACACCGAGTCGTAGTAGCCGCTGCCTGCCAGCCGGGTCTGGGCGTCGAGCATGTCGGCCTCGCTGTAGTTCTGGCCGCTGGGCAGGCGTGCAATGCGGGCAATGCCTTGGGCGTCATAGCGCTCGGCGCCTTCGATGCGCAGCGGGCCAAACTTGTAGAGCGGGCCGCTGTCATAGCCCACCGAGAGCTTGGCCTCGTTGCTATCGCCATCGATATTGGCCTGGCTGTTGCTGATCTTGGCGGTGGGGTAGCGGTTGCGCTGCAGGCTGCGCAGGCCCTCGGACTTGGCGCTGCTCCATTCCTTTTGGGTAAAGCCCTCTCCGGGCTGCAGATCCCAGTTGCGCTCAAAGCGCGCGCGGCGCGCGGCAAAGTTCTTCTCCTCGGTGACCTCGCCGCTGTAGTCCAGCGCCACCTCGGTCACCTTGGTCTGCGGGCCGGGCTCGACCTCGATGACCAGCTGCGGCCTTGCCTGGCTGTTCTCTGCCGATATGCCACTGCTGGCAGGAGCAGCGCCGGTGTCGTAGGCGTCGATCTTGATCTCGGGGCTGAAGTAGCCCAGGGTGCCCATCAGCTCGCGCACATTCTCATCGGCGCCGCCCAGCAGGCGCGTCATCTCGCTCATCTGCAGGCCGGGAAAGTTGCGGTAGCGCTTGAGCTCGACATACTGCTCCAGGTACTCGCGCACTTTCTTGGGTGCCTTGACAGTGATATCAAACGCGGGCTCGCTGCTGGCATGCGTCGCGGTGTCGTCCGCGTCGTCGGCCTTGGGGGTGCTGCTGCAGCCTGTCAGCAGGGCAGCAGTAAGAATAAAAAACGCCGGCAGAACCGGCGTTGTCAGACGGTGTCGCATGGTCACTTTGACAGCAAGCGCATGGTGTCCTCCAGCCCTTTGAGTGACAGGGGAAACATACGGTCGCCTACGAGTTGTTGTATCAGGCTGATGCTTTGGCGGTATTGCCACACGCCTTGGGGCTCCGGATTGATCCAGGCGTGTTTGGGAAAGGCGTGGGTCAATCGCTTAAGCCACTCGGCCCCAGGTTCCTCATTGTTGTACTCAACAGAGCCTCCTGCTTGTAGGACTTCGTATGGACTCATTGTGGCATCGCCCACAAAGATGAGTTTGTAATCTTTGTTATATTTTCTGATGATGTCCCAGGTGGGGAATTTCTCAGCGTAGCGGCGTTTATTGTTCTTCCACATATAGTCGTAGACGCAATTGTGAAAATAATAAAACTCGAGGTGCTTGAACTCGCTTTTGACGGCGCTGAATAATTCCTCGACGCGTTGAATATGGTCGTCCATGGTGCCGCCCACATCCATCAGCAGCAGTACCTTCACATGGTTATGGCGCTCGGGCACCATCTTGATATCAAGGTAGCCGGCATTGGCCGCAGTCGCGCGGATGGTATCTGGCAGGTCCAGCTCCAGCTCATTGCCTTCCCGGGCAAAACGGCGCAGGCGGCGCAGTGCCACCTTGATATTGCGGGTGCCCAGCTCCTGGGTGTCGTCGTAGTCGCGGTAGGCGCGCTGCTCCCAGACCTTGACGGCGCTGCGGCTCTTGCCCGGGCCGCCAATGCGCACACCTGCCGGGTTATAGCCGCCATGGCCAAAGGGGCTGGTGCCGTTGGTGCCAATCCATTTGTTGCCGCCTTCGTGCCGGCCTTTTTGCTCTTCCAGGCGTTTTTTGAGCGTCTCCATCAGCTCGTCCCAGCCCATCGCCTCGATGGCGGCCTTTTGCTCGGCGCTGAGCTCTTTTTCCAGCACCTGCTTGAGCCAGTCCTCGGGCAGCTCCTTCTTCCAGTCGGTGAGCATCTCCATGCCCTTGAAGTAGGCGCCAAAGGCCTGGTCGAACTTGTCGAACAGCTTTTCATCCTTGACGAGGCAGAGCCGGGCCAGAAAATAGAAATCGTCCAGGCTCCAGGCGTCCTCGGAGCGGGGCCCGGCCAGGCCCTTGTCCAGTGCTTCGAGCAGGGTGAGCAGCTCCTTGACCGACACTGGCAACTTGGCCGCGCGCAAGGTGTAGAAAAAGTCTATCAACATGGTCTTGTAAACAATCCGTAACAGTTTGGCGCTAGCCTCTCCAGTCTAACGGGTACTCAAAAGGCAAGCTGTCATGGTGATGATCAAAACGGACAAGGCACGCCAGGCGTTGCGTGACCGCGGCAGCCTGTCCGTGCAGGAGCGCCAGATTCTGATCTTGTGCGATGGCAACCGCTCGCGTCAAGAGATCGCGCGTTGGGTCGGGGACAGCGCTGGCAGCGTGCTCGATGCCCTGGTCACGGCCGGTTATCTGGCGATGCAACAGCCGCCTGCTCCTCCGCCACCACCACCGCCTCCTCCGGCCCCACCGCCACCCCCACCGGTGGCTGCGCCTGCGCCGGTGCAGGCCGCTCCCAGACCGCCTGCGGCCCCCGTCTATGTCGAGCAAACGCGTGCCAGCCAGGGCAGCAAACGTTCGCTGGCGGGCTGCAAGATGTATGCGGTGGGGATTTTGCAGATGCAGCGCAGCGCCGATGCGATGGCGCTTGCCGTGCGGGTGCAGCAGGCCAGCGACGAGACCGAGCTGCTCCTGGGCCTGGTGGACATGGTCACTTTCCTTGAGCAGATGACCAACACCGGCTATGCCGACAATGTCAAAACCCATCTGCGCCAGATTCTGCCGGAGCAGTACCTGGGCGTGCTGAACCTGCAGACGGCTTAAATCAGCCGTTTCTTTAATCTCAGCGCGGCTGGTTCAGCAGGTACAGCAGCTGCGCCTTGGCCTCGGGCCATTCACCGGCGAGCATGCTGTAGAGCACGGTATCGCGCACGGTGCCATCGCGGCGCGGTGCATGGTGGCGGATGACGCCGTCCTTCTTGGCGCCCAAGCGCTCAATGGCGCGCTGGCTGGCAAAGTTGAAGTTGTCGGTGCGCCAGCCCACGACGGCTGCGCCCAGCGTCTCAAAGGCATGGGTCAGCAGCAGCAGCTTGCAGGTGGTGTTGACATGGCTGCGCTGCACGCTGCGGGCGTACCAGGTGTAGCCAATCTCCACGCGTTTGAGCGCTGGCACGATGTCGTGGTAGCTGCTGGTGCCCAGCAGCTGGCCGCTGGCCTCGTCCACCACCGCAAAGGGCATGCGGCTGCCGGCATCGCGCATCGCCAGGGCCTGCTCGATGTAGGCGCGGGTGTTCTCGGGCTCGGGCACCGAGGTGACGCGGATGTTCCACAGCTCACCGTCTTGAGCGGCGGCGCGCAGGCCTGCCTCATGCGCCAAGGTCAGCGGGGTCAGCAGCACGCCACGGGCGCGCAGTTCGGTGGGTTCTACAAAGGCCATTGCCTCGTCCTATTCAGTGTGGTTGTTGCGGCGGATGCGCCAGCGCCGGGCCAGTTGCAAGCCGGCGCCGCCGCCCAGGCCCACCAGCGCAATGGCGGCGATGCTGCTGGCGCCATAGCCTTCGGAGAACAGCTGCCAGCCCAGCAGCGCGCCAATGCCCCAGCCCAGCAGCGCGCCGGCGAGAAAACCGGCCGCATCGCTCAGCCCTTCGATCAGCAGTTGCTGTGGGGTGGCCATGGCGATTTAGCGGTTGCGCTGGTTCATGAACACCAGCTTTTCAAACAGGCTCACATCCTGCTCGTTTTTCAACAGGGCGCCCACCAGCGGCGGGATGGCGATTTTTTGGTCTGCAGTCTGCAGCACTTCGGGCGGAATGTCCTCGGCCACCAGCAGTTTGAGCCAGTCGATCAGCTCGCTGGTGGAGGGCTTTTTCTTCAGGCCCGGCAGGTTGCGGATGTCGAAGAACACCTTCATCGCCGCCGACAGCAGCTCCTGCTTGAGCGCAGGAAAGTGCACGGCCACGATCTGCTGCATGGTCTCGGCATCGGGGAACTTGATGTAGTGGAAAAAGCAGCGGCGCAGGAAGGCGTCCGGGAGTTCCTTTTCGTTGTTCGAGGTGATGACCACCAGCGGGCGGTGCTTGGCGCGGATCATCTGGCGCGTCTCGTAGCAGTAGAACTCCATGCGATCGATTTCGCGCAAGAGGTCATTTGGGAATTCGATATCCGCCTTGTCGATCTCGTCGATCAGCAGCGCCACCGGCGCGTCGGCCGTGAAGGCCTGCCACAGCACGCCTTTGAGGATGTAGTTGTTGATGTCCTTGACGCGGGCTGCGCTCTCGGGGTCGGCGAGCTGGCTGTCACGCAGACGACTGACCGCATCGTACTCATACAAACCCTGCTGGGCCTTGGTGGTGGACTTGATATGCCACTGCAGCAGCGGCATGCCTAACGCCTGTGCAACCTCCTCCGCCAGCATGGTTTTCCCTGTCCCTGGTTCCCCCTTGACGAGAAGCGGTCTTTGAAGGGTAATTGCCGCATTGACCGCCAGCATGAGGTCATTGGTCGCGACGTAGTTCTGTGTGCCTTGGAATTTCATGGAAGTGGATGCAGAATCGTGATGACGGGGCCAGTACAGCGTTGACTATAAACCCAGATCTCCGCATCACTGCGGCGGCCTGAACCACACGATTGTGCGCACAATGAATAAAAGATGGACCACGATATTTGCCTTGCTTGTCGCGTCAGCGACCGGCGCAGTCTGCGCGCAGGAGATCAAGGGCAATGCCAAGGCGGCTGAGGGCAAGGTGGCGATGTGCATCGGCTGCCACGGCATTGTGGGCTACAAGGCCAGCTTTCCCGAGGTCTACCAGGTGCCCAAGATTTCGGGCCAGAGCGAAAAATACATCGACGCGGCCCTGCATGCCTACAAGAAGGGCGACCGCAAACACCCGACGATGCGCGCCATCGCCGATTCGCTGAGTGAGCAAGATATTGCCGATCTGGCCGCCTACTACGCGCAGCACACGGTGGGCGAGACCCAGCTGGCAGACAAGCCGTCCAAGGTGCCCAGCGCCGAAGTGGCCGAGCTGCTGAAAAAAGGCACCTGCGTGAGCTGCCATGGCGACAACTTCTCCAAGCCGCTCGATCCCTCGTACGCCAAGTTGGGTGGTCAGCATCCCGACTACCTCTACGCGGCGCTCAAGTCCTACACCATCGAGAAAAACGCCCGCATCGGCCGCAACCACCCGATCATGGTGGGCATGGCCAAGCAGCTCACCCATGCCGAAATGAAGGCGCTGGCCAACTACATTGGCAGCCTGGATGGCCCGCTGCAGATCGTGCCCGAGTCGCGCTTTCGCAGCAAGCAGGCAGCTAATTAAAGCGGTTGGCGGCTAGGCGCTCAGTCTTTGGTGGCTTGGCGCTGCACAGCGGCCACATAGGCATTGCCATCGGGCGGGCGGCCCGAGCGCTGGCTCTCCCACAGCATCGTGCCCAGGCATTCCATGGCCACATGGTGGGCGTCGTGCAAGGAGCCTAGGCGCTTGGCCAGCAGCTCCACCGCCTGGCGAATGCCGCGCGGCTGGTCAATGCTGCACTGCTCGCTGATCGACAGGTGCATCGACAGGTGCAGGAAGGGGTTGGTCTTTTCCGGCGTCAGGTCGTAGTTGCGGGCGATGGCCGCATCCACATCGCTCAGGTCTTCACGGTATTCCGGGTGCTCATCGATCCACAGGCTGGCCAGGGTCTCGATGGCTTCCATGGGCTGGCCCGCCTGGTGCTTGGCATAGGCGGCGCAGAAAAATCGCCGGACATCGGCTTGGGAGGGGTTGAACATAGGGCGCACAGCGTAGCATGCACCTAGCAGCTACGCTGGGTTGTGGTTAAGCCGGTTTTGTGCGGCGCGAGGGCTCAGATCTGGCTGTGCGGGTCTTCGGGCGGCGGTGGGTAGGGGCTGCTTGGCGCGTCCTTGGCTTCCTGCACCTGCTCTTGGCGCTCCTGCCGCTCGCGCGCCATTTGCTCGACCAGCTGCTCGCGGCCCTGCTTGGCAACGGCGAGCATGGTTTCGCGGTCATGGTGGTGCTCGTACATCTTGTCCGACAGCTCGATGTTGTGCGCGCGGAACACGGTTACCACATACTGGGCGTCTTCGGCGCTGTAGCCCATCAGCTCCAGCGCTTTCTCGGCCGTCTGCAGGCTGGAGTCAAACACCTCGCGGTCGACATGGTGCACGCCCATGTCACGCAGCGCATACCAGTGCGCCACATCCTTGGCCCGGGCGACGATCTTGAGGTGCGGAAAATGCTGTTGCACCAGGCGCACGATCTGGTTGGTCTGCAGCTCGTCATCCACCGCAATCACCATGACCTCGGCCTTCTCGGCGCCAGCAATGCGCAGCAGGTCCTGGCGCGTGGCGTCGCCATAGAACACCCGGTAGCCAAAGTTCTGCGCCACTTCCAGCATCTCCACGCTGTGGTCCAGGATCACAGCCTTGATGCCCTGGCTCAGCAGCACACGGGTGACGATCTGGCCATAGCGGCCAAAGCCGGCGATCAGCACGGTGGCTTCCTGCTGCTCGCTCAACTCGGGTGGTGTATCGCCCCCCTTGGCAAGGTTGGCAAAGCGCGGCATCAGCCAGCGGTCCATCGCCGCCACGATCAGCGGCGTGGCCACCATCGAGATGGCGACCGAACCGATCAGCAGGGACGACTGCTGGGGCGTCAAGATGCGCTGCGCCTGGGCGGCGCTGAACACCACAAAGGCAAACTCCCCGCCCTGGGCCAGCAGCAGGGTAAACAGCGGGCGCTCTTGCACCGGCATGCGCAGCAGCTGGGCCAGGCCATAGATGACCACGCACTTGATCAGCAGGAACAGCAGCACCAGCACCAGCATGGCCAGCGGCGCCTGCACGATGACCGCGAAATCGATGCTCATGCCCACCGCGATGAAGAACAGGCCCAGCAGCAGCCCCTTGAAGGGCTCGATGTCGGTCTCGAGCTCGGCGCGGAACTCGCTGTCGGCCAGCAGCACGCCGGCGAGAAAGGCGCCCAGCGCCATCGACAGGCCAATCTGCAGCATCAGGAACGCAATGCCCACGACCAGCAGCAAGGCGGTGGCGGTCGATATCTCGCGCGATTCGCTTTGGGCAATCCAGCGCAGCACCGGGCGCAGCAGGTAGCGGCCGACCAGGATGACGGCCACGATGATGGCCAGCGTCTTGCCGATTTCCATCAGCACATTGCCATCGTTCTGCGCGGCCTGGTGGCCCACGGCCAGCAGCGGGATCAGCGCCAGGATCGGGATGGCGGCGACGTCCTGGAACAGCAATATCGCAAAGCTGGTCTTGCCGCTGGTGGTGGACATCAAATTGCGCTCGGCAATGCTTTGCAGCGCGATCGCGGTCGATGACAGCGCCAGGCCCAGCGCGGCAATCAGCGCCAGATGCCAGTCATAGCCAAAAGCCAGGCCAGCGGCAAACAACCCGGCAGTACACAGCAACACCTGGGCGGTGCCTACGCCAAAGATGGGCCGGCGCATGCTCCACAAGCGGCTGGGCTGCAGCTCCAGCCCGATCAGGAACAGCATCAGCACGACGCCGAATTCGGAGAAATGCAGGATGTCCTGCACATTGCTGACCAGCTGCAGGCCGCTGGGGCCGATGATGATGCCCGCAACCAGGTAGCCGATGATGGTGCCCAGGCCCAGCGCGCGGGAGATCGGTACCGCGATGACGGCCGCGGCCAGGTAGAGAAAGGTATAGGTAAGCCAGGCGGGAGCGTGTTCCATGCTTGCGTTTTGTTATCGGTGTTTTGTCGTTGCGCTGCACAGATTACTTTTATTTGCCGGGTCACGGTAATTTATTGCAATGTTTTGCGGTTGGCGCTTGTGGGTATTGCCGCCTTAGCTATCAAAAAAATAAATTTACAACAATGGCCGAGCGCCTACGTGCCTGGCCGGGCCGCGCGATAATCGCCGCTTTGCCCCACAGGGGCTGCGTTGGTGGCGGACGGCTCCGCTGCCCCAGGATGAACCATGGATTTGCATACTTGGATGGCGTATCTCGTTGCGGCTTGCATCATTGCCGTATCTCCCGGATCGGGCGCCGTGTTGTCAATGAGCCACGGGCTCTCCTACGGGGTGCGCAAGACCAGCGCCACCATCCTGGGCCTGCAATTGGGCCTGCTGCTAATCCTGCTGATTGCCGGCGCCGGCGTTGGCTCGCTGCTGATCGCCTCGGAGACCGCTTTCAACGTCGTCAAGATCGTCGGGGCCTGCTACCTGATCTATATCGGCTTTGCGCAGTGGCGCGCCAAGGGCGGCATCATGGACTCCCAGGCCGAGCAACCCGCCAGCGGCAGCTGGCAAAAGCGGGCGCTGAGCGGCTTTCTGACCAATGCCACCAACCCCAAGGGCATCATCTTCATGGTGGCGGTGCTGCCCCAGTTCATGACCTCCGAGCGCCCGCTGTGGCTGCAGCTGCTGATTCTGGCTGCCACGACCTTGGCCGTCGACACCGTGGTGATGCATGGCTATGCCGGCAGCGCCAGCGTGCTGCGCCGCCTGCTGCGCGACAGCCGCGCCATGCGCATCCAGAACAAGGTGTTTGGCGGCCTGCTGATGCTGGTGGGCATGGGCCTGTTTTTCGTCAAGCGCTCGCAAAGCGCGGCTTGAAACTGAGAGAACCCCCGCTGGGATAGCGGGGCTGGTCGGTACTTACTTGCTTGCTTACTGAGCCGGCGTGCCGTCCGGCATCGCAAAGCCATTCTGGCGCCAGGCCTCGAACACCGTCACCGCCACTGCATTGGACAGGTTCAGGCTGCGCTGGCCCGCCACCATCGGCAGGCGCACGCGCTGGCTCGTGGGAAAGCTCTCGCGTACGGCGATCGGTAAACCTCGGGTCTCACAGCCAAAAACCAGCCAGTCGCCGGGCTGAAAGCGCACATCAAACGCCGGGCTGCTGCCATGGGTGGTCATTGCAAACATGCGGTCGGCGGCAGGCTGCATGCGCTCGATAAAGGCGTCCCAATGGGCATGGCGCTGGGTGGCGGCGTACTCGTGGTAGTCCAGGCCGGCGCGGCGCATCAAGCGGTCTTCCATCGAAAAGCCCAGCGGCTCGATCAGGTGCAAGCGGCTGCCGGTGTTGGCACACAGGCGGATCACATTACCGGTGTTGGGAGGGATTTCGGGTTCGACCAGGACGACGTTGAACATGGCAAATGCGCAAAAACAAGGGCGCCAGTGTAGCGGCCCCGCCAAACAAGGGTGGACCGCTGCGCTATTGGCCGGGCGCCGGCGTTCTGGCAAACACCAGTGCCTGCACCGCTGGCGTGCCTTGCGCCTGCAGCAGCTGCGCCACCGCGCCCAAGGTGGCGCCGGTGGTCATCACATCATCGATCAGCAGTGGGTACTCACCCAGATCCTGCGCCTGCAGGCCCGGGCGCAGCGCAAAGGCATGGCGCAGGTTGCGCAGCCGGGCAGCGCGCCCCAGGCCGGCCTGGGCGGGCGTGTCCACCAGCCG
>NZ_KE148604.1:287-4369 GCF_000410635.1 Comamonas sp. B-9 | reverse complement strand
GGTAAATAGTTTAAATCTACCATATACAACTTTCCGATGGAACTTGGCTGTTGCTGATTGGACGCTGTGCAACAGGTCTACTTCAAGGCAGCAGCACCACCGCCCCCTGCGTCTGCCCCGCCTCCAGATCAGCATGGGCGGCAGCCACGTCGGCGAGCGCATAGCGGCGCCCAATGGCCGGTTGGAGGATGCCCTGCGCTACCGCCTGCAGCACGGCAGCGGCGCGCTGCTGGTATTCGGCCGCCGTGGCAGTGTGCGCAGCCAGTGAGGGGCGGGTGATATAGAGCGAGCCTTTGGCGTTGAGCGTGGCCATCTCCACGGCGGGCGGCGCGCCGGTCGTGGCGCCAAAGGACACCATCAGGCCCCGGGGGCGCAGGCAGTCCAGCGATGCGGCAAAGGACAGCTTGCCCAGGCCGTCATAGACCACATCGGCCATGCGGCCGCCAGTGGCCTCGCGCAGCTGCGCGGCCAGGGTCTGGGGATCGAACACCAGCGCCTGGTCGCAACCGGCAGCCAACGCCCGTGCCTGGCTTTGTGCTTTGGAGACCACGCCGATGACGGTGGCGCCCAGGTGCTTGGCCCAGGAGGCCATTAGCTGGCCCACACCGCCCGATGCGCCATAGAGCAGCACAACGGTGCCCGGGCCGACCGCATAGGTGCTCGTCAGCAGGTACTGCGCGGTAATGCCTTTGAACAGCACGGCAGCGGCCTGCTCGGCGCTGATGCTATCGGGCAGCTTGACCAGGCGCTCGGCCGGGTAGAGGCGCTCGCTGGCATAGGCGCCCAAGGGCCCCGTGGCATAGGCCACCCGGTCGCCCACCGCCAGCTGGCTCACCCCAGCGCCCAGCGCCAGCACGGTGCCCGCGCCTTCCAGCCCCAGGCCCGATGGCAGCGGGATGGGCGCCAGGCCCTTGCGCTGCAGCACATCAAGCGGGTTCACGCCCACCGCCTCCTGCGCGAGCAGGACCTCCCCCGGGCCGGGTGCGGCCAGCTCCAGCTGCTGCAGCTGCATGCATTCCGGGCCACCGGCTGCTGCCAAACGAATCACTTGCGCCATGCATCACTCCTTGCGGTTTTGTCGATGGCGCCAGCTTAGAGCCTGCATGGCTACAGATAAATAGTGCGCCATACAGTAGATAGCTGCAGTGGATGCAGCAATCACCGCGCTGGCGCTACCCAGCGATCAGGCAGCGGGCCGTCCCAGCAGACCACAGAGCTCGCTGAGATTGCGCACCAGCGCCTGGGGCGGGGGGCTGCTCAAGGGCCAGCGCAAGGCCAGGCCTGCTTCGCTGCGCTGGTGGTGGTCCAGCTCCTGGCGCTGCACCCAGGCGGCCTGCATGCCGCAGGCCAGCGCGCCCTGCACATCCAGCTCGGCGTCGTCGCCCACATGCAAGAAGGCGGGCAGATCGATACCTGCACGCTCGGCAGCAGCGGCAAAAATGCGCGGATCCGGCTTGGCCACCCCGACCTCGCGCGCACTGGTGCTGGCTACAAACCAGGGCGACAGGCCCACCAGGTCGAGCTGGGCATTGCCGTTGGAGACGGCGACCAGCGGGTAGCGCGAGGACAGCCAGGCCAGCGCATCCTCGACCTCGGCAAACCAGGTCACCCGGTTGCGGGCGGCAAAGAACTGGGCAAAAACCGCCTCGACCAGCGCTTCATCGCCACCGCTTTGCTGCAGCGCGCGGCGGATGAACTGTTGGCGGAAATGCGTCATGTCATGCGCCAGGTGCACAAAGTCATCGCGCACCGACTGGCGGATGCGCTGGGCCTCGGCCGGGTCCTGCAGCAGCGCCGCCGTGGCAGGGGCATGGTCCAGCAAAAATGCGTGCTGTGCGGCCTCGGCCGCCTTCAAGGTGGGCAGCACGGGCCAGAGGGTGTCATCCAGGTCAAGGCTGATGGCACGGATTCGGGAGAGATCGAGCATGGCGCCCAGCATAGCGGATCGCGGCCGCCCGGCGCGCCGCAGCCGTCCGCTGCCCGACAAGTGCGCGCGGGCCCGCTGCGCCCAGGGGTATGCATGGGGGCCCGCTGCCAAGCTGCGACAATCCCAGCCATGGTTTCACGCTTTCGACCCGAGCCTCTTGGCCAACCCCTCCCTGACCGAACCGGCATCCTGCTGTGCAACCTGGGCACACCCGATGCGCCCACCACCGCGGCCACCCGCCGCTACCTGGCCGAGTTTCTGAGCGACCAGCGCGTCGTCGAGATCCCGCCGCTGGTCTGGAAGCCGATACTGCATGGCGTCATTTTGCGCACCCGGCCGGCCAAGTCGGCGGCCAAGTACCGCAGCGTCTGGATGCCCGAGGGCTCGCCGCTGGCCGTCTGGACCGAGAAGCAGGCCAAGCTGCTGCGTGGCACTTTGGGCGAAGCAGGCCACCAGGTGCTGGTGCGGCCGGCCATGCGCTATGGCAATCCCTCGATTGCCAGCCAGCTCGATGCCTTCAAGGCCGAGGGCGTGCGCCGTGTGCTGGTGCTGCCGCTCTATCCGCAGTACTCGGCCACCACCACGGCCAGCGTGGTCGATGCCGTCAACGCCTGGTGCGCCAGCGCGCGCGACATCCCCGAGATCCGCTTTGTGCGCAGCTACCAGCGCGACCCGGGCTATATCCAGGCGCTGGCCCAGAGCGTGCACAAGCAGTGGCAGATCGACGGCCGCGCGCCCAAGCTGGTGATGAGCTTCCATGGCATTCCCGAGCGCAATGTGCGCCTGGGCGATCCCTACCAGCAGCAATCGCAGGAGACAGCCCGCCTGCTGGCCGCCGAGCTGGGCCTGGCCGAGAGCGAGTACCTGCTGACCTTCCAGTCGCGCTTTGGCAAGGCAAAATGGCTGGAGCCCTATACCGAGCCCAGCCTGATCGCGCTGGCCCAGCAAGGCCTGCGCCATGTGCAGGTGATGTGCCCGGGCTTCCCTGCCGATTGCCTGGAGACGCTCGAAGAGATCAACCAGGAGGTGCGCGAAGCCTTTGTCCATGCAGGCGGCCAGCAGTTCGACTACATTGCCTGTTTGAACGACCAGCCCCGCTGGATCCAGGCGCTGCGCGAGCTGGCCCTGCAGCACCTGCAAGGCTGGGACACCGGCGCCCCGCCGCCCCAGCCGCGCTGAGCCCAGCCGCACAACGCCCGCCCCACGCTGCCCGAGACCGTAGCCTATGACCCTCCTGTCCCCTTACCAGCCCGAGCAGCGCGAGCGCGTGCTGGCCCTGTCCCTGCATGAGGCGCAGCAGCCCTATGTTGCGCCAATGGCCCAGACGCTGGCCGAGCTCCACCCGGGGCTCAGCGCCCACCTGATCGGCCATGGCGAGCAGATCGCCGGCTTTTTCCTGATGGATCAGGACTACGCTCAGCGCTACCCCTTTGCCTCGGCGGACAGCCTGGGCCTGCGCAGCTTCTTTGTCGACCAGCGCTTTCAGGGCATGGGCCTGGCCAAGCGCAGCCTGCAGGCGCTGCCCGCTTACCTGCAGGCGCAAGGCATGGCCGCCACAGCCGTGTTCCTGACGGTGAACTGCAAGAACGCCGCCGCCATCCCGCTGTACCGCCAGTGCGGTTTTGCAGACACCGGCGAGCTGTACCTGGGCGGCGGCTATGGCCCGCAGCACATCATGCGGCTGGCGCTGTAGCGCAGCGCTTTCGCCTTGCCCAGACAGCCACATTGACCCACCACAAGGCCCTTGCCGCCCCGCGCGCCTGTGGCCTTCTAAAAAAAGATTCCCTTGTCCGACACGCCATTGACCCCTTCCCGATCTGCCGCCTCCTTGCTCTGCGCCGAGCTGCTGCAGGCCCACGAGCTGCGCCTGCGCATTGACCCGGCCCAGCTGGGCTTTGCCAGCACGGCCGAGCTGGTGCAGGAGCCCTTCTCCTGGATCGGCCAACAGCGCGCCCAGGCGGCGGCCGAGTTTGGCCTGGCGATGGACCCGCCCGACTACCACCTGTTTGTGCTGGGCGAAGAAGGCAGTGGCCGCACCTCGCTGCTGCGCCAGGCCATGCAGGCCGAGGCACAGCGCCGCCCTGCTGCGCAAGATATCGCCTTTGTGCACAACTTTGCCGTGCCCGAGCGCCCCCAGGCGCTGCGCCTGCCCGCT
>NZ_KE148604.1:0-261 GCF_000410635.1 Comamonas sp. B-9 | reverse complement strand
CAGCCTGCCCCGCCGCATCGAGGCCATGGTGGACAAGCTGCCCGAGCAGCTCGACAAGGCGGTGCAGCAGGCGCAGCACCGCAGCCAGATCGAACAGCTCTACAACCAAGCCCGCCAGGCCGAAGAGGCCGCTTTTGGCACACTGCACGACTGGGCTCAGAGCGCCGGCCTGCGCATTCGCCGTGAAGAGGGTCAGCTGGTGGTCGAGAGCCAGGACAGCGGCCCTGCCGGCCAAGGCGATGCCGGGGGCCCGGACGCCGG
>NZ_KE148603.1:14482-31458 GCF_000410635.1 Comamonas sp. B-9 | reverse complement strand
ATAAAGCTGCACAGCAATGCATAGCAGACCACAAAGCCGCTTAAGCCCCGCAGCAGGATGGGGCGCCGGCCCCAGCGGTCACTGGCCGCCCCCCAGCGCCTGGCCAGCAGCACCCAGGCCAGGCCCCCCACGGTCACAGCCATGCCGGCCTGCCAGGGCGCCAGACCCAGCAGTCGGGCGATGGGGCCGATCAGCGCGACGAAGGACATCATCGACAAGGTGCAGACAAAGTTCTCGAACATCAGCGGCCGCATGCTGAAACGGGGTGTGGGCGCCGCAGAGGCTGGCGCTTCAGAGGGGTTGGCGGTGCTTGCCGAGGTGGACGGGACGGTCATCAGACTCCTTCGATAACATGGTTTTTAAATGATAATCAATCTCATTAAATGATAGACTCGGTCCCTGTGATTTGCCCCTCTTGGGATGAACGTCATCCCGCCATGCGCGCCGTTTGCGGCGCTGCCAACGCCCCGGCGTTGTAGGGGCCAATGGGCAGCGGTGCTGAACTGTTCCGCTGCGTTTCTTTCATCCTTCGCGTGCAGTTGACTGCATCTGCCTGACCACCTTCCAACCCGCCATGAGCGCCACCATGACCACTTTGCATGCCGCTACCAGCGCCCGCCGTACCTTGCAACTCCGCCGCCCAGCTGTGCCACAGCCGCAGGACGCCGCCGATACGCCCGCTGCCTGCGAGGCCGAGTCCCATGCTGGCGAGCCACTCACCATCGCGTTGCAGCCCCGGCCGCTGAACGATGCCAACCTGCAGGTGCGCAGCGTGGACAGTGCCAGCCTGCTGGCCGGCCACAAGACCGTGCAGATAGCGCATAACGGCTCGGTCTACACCTTGCAGGCCACCAAGCTGGGCAAGCTGATCCTGACGAAATAAAGCGCTCCATACCGCTGATAAAACACAGCCCGCTGGCATGTCCGTGCCAGCGGGCTGTGGTGTTTGTGGGCTCTAGCCATGGCCAGAGCCTTGGTGATGATCAGAACGACACGGTGGCCGACAAGCGGTAGGTGCGCGGCGCGCCGGGCATCACAAAGCCATCGTTGAACATGCCGATCCAGTAGTTCTTGTTGGTCAGATTCTCCACACTGGCGTTGAAGCGCACAGGCGTCGATCCGAACTTGGTGGCGTAGCGGGCCATTGCGTCGATGCGGTTCCACGAAGGCACCTTCAGGCGGTTGCCCGAGTCTGCCCATTGCGAGCCGGTGTGGAACAGGCGCCCGCCCACCGACAGGCCTTGCACGGGGGTGTCCCAATCGATGCCAATGCGGGTGCGCAGCTTGGGCACGCCATAGTTTTCCAGCCCGGTGTTGGTCTGCTTGGACTTGATGTACTCGACACCGCCCAGCAGCGCCACGCTCTCGCTCAGCTTGCCAAACGCGCTCCACTCCAGCCCGCGCAGGCGCTGCTCGCCATCGAGCACCTGGAAGTTGCCGCTATTGGTGATGATCGAGGGCTTCTTGATCTGGAAGGCGCTGATCGTGTGGGTGGTCTCGCCCGCTTGCAGCTTGACGCCCACTTCACTTTGCTTGGTTTGCATCGGCGCGAGGGTGTCGCCGGTATTGGCGTAGCCCACACCCACGGTGCGGCCAGGCTCCAGGCCTTCGGTGTAGTTGGCAAACAGCGCGATGTTCTCACCCCAGGGGCGCAGCACGCCAGCAACCATCGGCGATGTGCGGCTTTCGCTGTAGTTGGAGGCCACGCCATTGACCAGCGGCGTCTTCACCGTCTGGTGGCGCAGGCCCAGGGTCAGCAGCAGCTTTTCATCCCAAAAGCCCATGGTGTCGGCAATCGCCACCGAGCGGAATTCGTTCTCCGTCGTGTAGTCCTTGAAGGTGGGAGCAGCCGGGAAGGTCGGCTCGGTCGGCCGGTACATATTCGTCGTGTAGCAGTAGTTGCAGGCCGTGTTGACCGTGCCTTCCTTGTGCTTGAGGATGTTGAAGGACAGCTGCAGGCGGTGCTGCACGCTGCCGGTGTCGAACTTGCCGATGACGCCCGCCTCGGCCGTGCGGCGCTCCGACTTGGTGTGCACGTTGTAGATCGCGCCGCGCGTGGTGCCGTCTGCGCCGGTCACAATGGCGCGCGTGCCAAACAGCAGGCCCTGGCCTTCGGCCTCCGACCCGCCCGCTGCCACATAGCCCTGCCAGTTTTGGCTGAAGTCAAACTCGGCCCGGGCCAGCAGACCGCTGTTGTCGTACTTGCCATGCGAGCCCCTGAACAGGTTCACATCGCCATCGGGCGGCGAGAGGAGATAACCCACACCGGGGATGGCCGCGCTGCCCAGGAAGCTGAACATCGCCGGGCTGCCGCCCTCGATCTTGTTGACGCTGTTGTACAGATCCAGGTAGAGGCGGAAGTTGTCGCCCAGGTAATCGAGGCCCAGCGCGCCCACATTGCGCTTTTGCTTTTCGTCCTCGGCACCCATATCGCCCGAGCCATAGACGCCATTGAAGCGCAGGCCCAGGCGCTGCTCGGGCCCAAAGCGCTTGCCCACATCGGCATGCAGCTGGTAGTACGAGTCGGACACATAGGTGGCGGTCAGATCGGCAATGGGCTGGGCCAGCGCGCGCTTGGTCACCATATTGACCGAGCCGGCCACGCTGGCGAGCGGCGGCATGCCCGAGAGCAGCACATTGGGGCCGCGCATCACCTCGACCCGCTCAAACATCTCGATCGGCACCGAGTTGGCTGGCGCAATGCCGTAGAGCCCATTGGTCGCTATGTCCATCGCCGTCACATCGAGCCCGCGCAGGTTAAAGTTCTGCAGCAAATGGCCCTTGTTGGTGGTGAAGACCACCGCGGCATCGTTTTCCAGCACATCCTGCAGCGACAGCGCCGACCAGTCCTCGGCCAGCTCGCGCGTATAGGCATTGACGTGCACGGGTGCCTCCATGATCGAGGTCGCCCCCAGAATGCCCAGCCGTGCCCCCTTGGCCGCCTTGCGCCCGGGCGCGAGCGCGGGCAGGTCTTCGCGCTCATAGCGGTCGCGCACTGTTACCTGGGGCAGGTTGACGGGTGCGCTGGCGCTGGCCTCGGCCGTCGCGCCTGCGTTTTGGGCTGACTCGGTAGGCTGAACCTGCTGGGCCGATACCCCGGCGCTGGCGGCTGCGGCCATCCAAGCCAGAACGATCAGGTTGGGTTGGTGTCTGCGCGTTTTTGAATGTGACATAAGAGTGACGCTATGGTTAAAAATAAACAAGAATCATTCTCAATCGTATTCATCAAGCGCTACATATGCAACTTTTTGTTGTATTTCGGGGATTACCCTGTGTGGGATGGGGTGGGGCATGCGCCTGCAGGAACCTGACGCGCCAGGGCGGCCGGGATGCGGCCCTGGTCGCCATTGATCACTCTGCCAAGCTGTGGTGCGTTCGGATTGAGCGCGAGTCAGCAACGCAGGTGGCTGCAGACTTGAACAGGTCCTCAAACTGACTTTTGATCTTGGCGGTGTTCAAGCCAGTCCGTGTGGCCTGCTGCAGCCAGATGCCGCTGGCGCAAAAGAAGGAACAGCGGCAATGCCAACGAGGGCCCCACCACCAGGCAGCATAGGGGCAGCCACAGCCGGGGCATTGCCAGCCTTCTGCCTTCGGCGACGATCCACACGGCAACCGTAATGCCCGAGACCAGAACATCCGACCACGCAAAAGCAGACAGCGGGCTGGACGTGGCCTGTTGCAAGAGCAGTGGCATATCCAGGCCATGTGCGGCAAGCCATGGAATAAATTGCGACAGCGGCAATACGGTGCCTGCGATACAGAGAAACAAGTAGAGGATTTGCACGATTTTTAATGGGGAGATTGAATCTTTGGATGGAGTAAAAGGTCTTGGTAATTCTAGTTTTAGATTGCCAATTTACTTGCATCTATACTGGTTCAAAACTCAGGAGATCAAGTGAAAAAGATAAATCGCATTTCAGCGTGGCGCCCTGCCATTGTGGCTTCCTTGTTGGCTGTTTCGTGTACCTCCACTTGGGCCGCGCGCAGTTTTACCCCCCAGGCAGGCACCTGGGTTATCAGCGAAGAGTTGGATGGCAAACCAGGCCGGGGCCTGGCGATTGATGTGCAAGGCAATACCTTCTTTATGCAGGTATTCGGCTATGAGAAGAATGGCGACGCCACTTTCTACACGGCCACCGGGCAACTGGATGGTGATTCCATCACCGTGCCGCTGATGCAATACCAAGGGGGGCGCAGCTTTGGCAGTGACGCGAGGGATGCGCAAGAACTGGGATCGCCAGGCAATGTGACGGTCAGTTTTGCCAATGGACTGCAGGGTACGGTGCAGTTTCCAGGGGAGCCCGCACGGGCGATTCAGCGCTTTGAGATGCGAAGCGAGGACTACCTATCCCGCTATTGGGAAAAGGGTAAGACACGTTATTTTCAGAGCACGATGCTGGATGCCAGCCAGAATCCACATTGGTTTGCAGGCATCAGTGTGGGCAAGCTGACGCAGGATAAGCAGTGGAAAGTCTGGGTTTCGGAGCTCAGAGACTATCCCGGGCAAACGCTCGATTGCACGCAGGTGACCGGCAAGGATGAATACCACTGCACAAGTCCTGAGACGCAGGCCCCATATGACCCGCATCCCTTTGTTCAATCAATGAGATTGCGCATTGCCAATGTGGATTTGGTGGGTGTGGCGGAGGTGATCAGTCAGGGCGTAAAGCAGACCTATTCGCTCAACGGGGCTGCAGTCGGGGGGGATGATCGCACGGGTATTGCAGCCTGCCCGAGCTGGCAGGATATATATGTTGGAGATATCTCCGGCTGCAGCGCAAAGCAGACCCCCAGCAGCGGCACCTGGCTGGTTCGGGACGAAGTGACGTTTAAGCCTGGGCGCGGTATTGCTATTGATGTTCAAAACGGGATGGCGCTTGCCCAGGTGTTCAACTACCTGCCCAACGGCGACGCCACTTTCCATATGGGAAGCGGTGAATTCCAGGGGAGAGAAACAAGCTTTGGCCTGAACCGATACCGGGGTGGCCGCCCATTGGGTGGGCCATCGGCCAGTGCCGAATTGGCGCAGGCCGTTGGCGATCTCACGCTGGATTTTGTGGTTCTGGAATCGACTGCACAGTCGTCATCTCGGATTGAGGGCGGTATAGCGTTTCCAGACGAGGTGCGCAGGCCAATGTTGCGCATGGCCATGGAGCCAGGTGTACTGGATGCGCGAAGTCTGTTGGGTCAATGGTGGCTGCGATTCGACGCAGAAAGCGGCAACCAGCGGGTGATTGAAGCAATCACCTTGTCGCGTGTAGAAGGAAAGTACACCCTCAGTGCAGATGGGGCAGTGCGCTGCTGGCGGTCTAACCCACAGTTTCTCCCTCAAGGCGTTTGCGTGTGGAACCGCGACGGCAAGGTCTACCGCGCGTCATTGTTTCAGCAAGCAGGCAACCGAGGGTCTTATGCGCTGCAGGTCCGCGACCGCCACGGCAACCTGATGGGACTGGGCGACGTTCCCTTGGAGTGATGCCTGCGAAGAGGGGCTGGGCAACCAGCCCCTCGCAGCCGATGCCAGGCGCAGGTCAAGACCTTAAGTGCGCTTCTTCCGCGTATCCGGTAAGAACGCCGTCGCCAGCCCCAGCAGCGGCAGGAACGAGGTCAGGCCATAGACCCAGACGATGCCATGCGCATCGGCCAGCTCTCCCAGGCCAGCGGCACCGACGCCGCCAATGCCAAACATCAATCCAAACATCAAACCCGAGACCAGGCCCACGCGGCCGGGCACGGCCTCTTGCGCGTAGACCACCAGCGCGGCAAAGGCGGATGACATCACCAGGCCGATGACGATGGCGAGCACGGCAGTCCACACCAGGCCCACATAGGGCAGAGCCAGCGCAAACGGCGCAACGCCCAAAAACGAGATCCAGATGACGGCCTTGCGGCCGATGCGGTCACCGACCGGGCCGCCAGCAAAGGTGCCCGCTGCCACGGCGGCCAGGAACATGAAGAGAAACAGCTGGCTGCTTTGCACGCTCAGGTTAAAGCGTTCGATCAGGTAGAAGGTGAAGTAGTTGGTGAACGATGCGATGTAGACAAACTTGGCGAACATCAAAATGCAGATCACCATGACGGCGCGGATGACGCCCGCGCGGTTCAGGCCTTCACCCGCATGGTTCTTGGCCAGGCTCTTGGCCTTGGCGCTGCCGTTGTGGCGCACCCAGATGGTCAGGCGGTACAGCACAAAGATGGCGACCAGCGCGACCACCATGAACCAGGCCACCGCTGGCTGGCCATGGGGGATGACGATGGCCGCCGTCAGCAGCGGGCCAATCGCAGAGCCGGTATTGCCGCCCACCTGGAAGGTGGACTGCGCCGTGCCAAAGCGGCCGCCCGATGCCAGGCGCGCAATGCGCGAGGCCTCGGGGTGGAAGGTGGCCGAGCCCACGCCCACCACGGCGGCGGCCACCAGCAGCATCTCATAGCTCTGCGCGGTGGCCAACAGGCCAATGCCGATCAAGGTCATGCCCATGCCCGAGGGCAGCAGGTAGGGCTTGGGGTGCTTGTCGGTGTACATGCCAATCCATGGCTGCAACAGCGATGCGGTGACCTGGTAGACCAGCGCAATGACGCCAATCTGCCCAAAGCTGAGCGAGAAGCTCGCCTTGAGCATCGGAAAGATCGACGGCAGCATCGCCTGGATCATGTCGTTGAGCAGGTGGGCAAGTGCGGCGCCGCCCACAATGGGCAATAAAAAGCCGTGCTGCTGGGTGTCTGCAGCTGCGGCAGGTGCTGCAGCCAGTGCAGGCGAGGGGTTGAGGGTGGCGGTATCAGCGGTCATGGCGTCGGGCGGGCAAACCTGGGCAGGCAAAGAAATCGGGCAAGCGGCAAGCGTACGGGAAGATGCGCTGGCGCAATCGCGCAAGCAGGACAAGAAATGTCGAATTTTTGCCAGTTGAGCGAATGACAGTCATTCGCGGGCAAGGTAGATGCGTGGCCAGCTGCCGCTTATGATGGCCATTCACTCCAATGCAAGGACGGCCCCATGACCCAGATTGCCCATCTTCGTGACGCGATAGCAGCGAGCCAGCTTTTGAACGACGTGCAAGCCGACGACGGCTTTGTGGTGGGCAGTGTGCGGTTTCAGGCCGCTGGGGCCGATATCCATGTCAATGTCGACCCGGAGCTGGCCGACAACCCGGACATGGATGTCGATGCCCTCATCGCCAATACCCAGCGCTTTTTGGCGATGCCGGCCAATCAGTGGACGGCGCTGGTCCACGACATTGCGCTGGAGGTAGAAGAAGCCGTTGAAGACGATGAGGTGCAAGAGCCCACCGATCTGCGCGATGACCTGCGCCTGCATTCGGTCGCCGTTTTTGCAGATGCGGTGTTGCTGTCATTTGTCGCACCCAAGCAGTTTCCGCAGTGCTGGGTGCGGGCCCAGCTGTGCGAGGAGCTGCTGCTGGAAGACATCTCCATTGACGAGAACGACGGTGTGGAGACCATCGAATTCAAATCGCTCGATGACCTGCTGGACAACCTGAGCGCCAACAACGACAAGTAGCGCCCCGGCGGCCCGGCGGCCCGGCCCACCGGCGCACCGCAGCCCTCGTCCCAGGGCTGTCTGTGGGTTACGTGTCGCGCATCAGGCGGCCGAAGGCGCCGGCCCAAAATATTCCGGCACCCGCTGGACCAGCTCCTCGGCCGCTTCCCAGAACTGCTCGTCCAGTTCTTCAATCTGCTCAGACAAGTCACCGGCCACTGCGCGGTACACATCATCGATGTTGTTGACCTCGTCCGACTGGGCAATGGGGCCCACCAGACGCCAGAATGAGGTAACTACCGCGAGCGTGGCGCTGGCCTTGATCTGGGCAAGCGCAGCCAGCGCTGCATCCATCTCGGCCATGCCCCAGTTGCCCAGAAACTGCAGCAGGCCGCCGTTGTAGCCATCGGCCACCAGGCGCCACAAGGCCACCAGCGCCCGGCTGCGGTGATTGAGCTGGTCCGCCTTCCAGTCCAAGGCCTTTAGCTCGGCCAACGCCGCTTCAAACAGCGCATCCTGTTCCAGTGTCCAGACATTGAGTGCGCCGTCAGCCGAGGTCTGACCGGCGCTGGGCCAGTTGACGCCGCGCCTGTCCGCGGTGGCCACCCATTGCGACCGCTCTTGCGCGTTCATCGCCACCACCTTGGGCCCCACCCAGGACAGCGGAGCGGCCAGCTGGCGGCCATCGTCCAGCACCAGCAAAACGCGCTTTTCTTCAAAGATGACGTCGGTGATCGGAGATCCGGCGACGGCATGCCCGTCGTGCTTCATGCATGGCCTTTCCGGGGCGCAAACCTGCCCTCTACAGCGGATGAGTTTAAGGGAGATCCCGTTTCGGCGAGGGTGCTGCCCGCGCCTTGTCTTGAGCGCCCTCCAACCCATAAAAGGCCCATTTGTAAACAGCAGGTAAACCTGGTGGTTTCAAATCGTTGTTGCGTAACAGCTAAATCAAATTTTGGTATTTGTTTTAATCGAAACATCTTTGCTTAATGCAGAAATGAATATCATTTTCCATTTATATATTTCATTATTGCAAGTCGCTGATTGTAATTTCTAAAATAGAATGTTGATAGCGTCTCTCGTACTATATTTGCCGTAAATTTCTGCATCCCCGCCATCTGGCTTGCCGCTCGCCGTTGCCGACATGGGCACCGGTCTGCGCTGCTGGTTGGGCTGGCTACGCCAGGCTGCCTTCAGGATCCCCGTGCGGTTGCAAGCGCAGAAAAGTCCGCGGAAACCTGGCGTCCGATATGGAAATGGTTCTGCGCGCAATATATGAATAATAGTGAGATTAAAGTCCCACATGTAATGATCGTTGATCGCGATCTACAGCAACTTCGTCTTCTGGTCACCGCGCTGCGCAGCCGCTCTTACACCGTCAGCGTCATTGACAATGAGAGCCAGGTCTACACCCGCATTCTTTTACAGCCTCCTGATCTGGTATTGATGGATGTGCGCTTGCCCGATCGCAGCAATATCAAGGCGGCAAGATTGCTTCAAGAGAATGCATCGACCCGTAATATACCCATCCTGTTTATCTCTGCGCTGTCTGATAAAGAAGACCGGCTGCTTGGTCTTCGTGCCGGGGCTGTTGACTATATATTGAAGCCGTATTATGTAGATGAAGTGCTGGAGAGGGTTCGCATCCATATCGCGCTGGCGCGTAAAAGAACCGGATGGGAGCAGCTCACCGGGGATGCGGTGAGTGCATGGGAAACCCCTTCTGGAATCCTGCCGGCCAATATGAGCATCAAGCAGGTGGCGACCGAATTCATAATCCATCACCTCAGTGATTCGACGCTAAAAGGCCGTGATGTGGCTGCCAGCCTGGGCCTGTCCACCCACCGCCTGAATATGGTCTTTGAGGCCACCGTGGGCATGACCGTCTTTGAATATATCCGCAAAGAGCGGATGTCCAGGGCCGCAATGATGCTGGAGACCGGCCCACTGGGCGTTGCCGACATTGCGACCGAAGTCGGCTATGCGAACTCCGGCAACTTTTCCACCGAGTTCAAGAAGTTCTGGAAAAAGTCACCCAAGCAATACCGCATGGCATTCCAGGAGCAGGCGGCACCGGTGCCAAGCCAGCCTTCTGCAGATAAAGCGCTGGATTAGCGTGGGCAGGCGTGCAGCCCCGCTACCGCCAGCATGGCGGGGTGGGCGCGCCATGGCCGACCCCGGGACCATGATCATCCAAGCAGCTTGTGCTGGGGGTGCCGCACGCAGGCGAGGGCTGCAATGCCGATGGCGAGCAGAGCGAGTGCATGCCACCCCAAGCCGGGAACCGGTGTGGCGCTGGAAATGGGTACATTCGGGGTGGTGGTGACAATGGGGGTGATACGCGCCCAGCCATTGGCACCCGGCAGGCCCTGCAGATTCTCTCCGGGCGGAAAGCTTGGCAAGGACGCCGGATCCACCACCGCGCCAAGCGCGCCGACTGCCAGTTGCGTGTTGCTGATTGTGTAGGCCGCAGCGGCTGCGTAATAGCAGCTGCCGCCGCCGGTGGCGCTGCTGGGTTTGGTGGCATGCACCCACCACCAGTTGCCGTTGTCCGACATGGTTCCTGCGCCAGAGGCGCCCCCGGCCCCGGCACCGTTCATATAGCCACCGCCGCCGCCAGCGCCGGTGGCGATGGTGGAGCCCCCGCCTGACATTCCATCTGCCGAGGCCAGGCCCTGGCCCCCATCTGCCGGCGTGCTGCAGTCTGCGGTGTTGTTGAGTGCCAGAGGCGCGGCCAGGCCCGATACACCCACATCGCGCAGCGACTGGCCATAGGCCGCGCTGCTGCCACCCCCGCCGCCGCCGGCCCGCAGGTACAAGCGGCCCGGTATTTCCAGTGCAGACGCACCGCCACCACCGCCTGCGGTGTAAATGGGATCGATGGCGGGGCTTTGGCCGATGGCGCCATCAGCACTGCGCCCACCGCTGCCTGCGCCCTGGCCGCCCAGGCCGCCTTCTGCCGGATCCAGCATCGTCTGGCGGTCAACCCCCGCGCCGCCGCCTTGCGCCACGGTAATGCTCAGCACATCGCCGGGAGATACCGCCACCCGGGTGCTGAGCTGCGCGCCATTGCCGCCGCTGCCTCCTGGGAAGCTGCCGTCAAACCCAGCCATCCCCATGACCATCTCAATGCCGGTGCCACTGCCACCCCCGCCCCCCGCCAAGACCACATCGAGCGCATGCACGCCGGCGGGGACGGTATAGCTGTGCACCCCTGGTGCAGAAAAATCCACCGTCTGTGCCTCGGCCGATACGGCTGCAACGGAGAGTAGACCTGCTGCCAGCAGCGCCCCATGCATGCGGCCCAAGGAGCCAGTTTTTTGGGCGTAAAACATCTTCATAGCTTGTGCTTTCTTGGCGGTGGTGCCTTGGCAGCAAATGTATCTAAAAGATACGCGGGTATCAATAAGAGCTTACGCCGAGCCATGACCGTATTTTCTTGGTGCAATGCATGGACGCCTTGGCAGCGTCATTTGAGATCCTCACCGAACCACCTCCTATGCGATTAACGACGCTTCCCTACGGCAAACCCCGTGAGATACATCCCAACTCTGACGTGGAGAGTCTGCGCTTTTCATCCCAGGGGCTAAGCCTGCGCCTGGCGCTCGGGCTTGGCCCGCAAGACATGGTCGACGGTTTGGATATCTCCTTCGCCGATGTCTCCGCGTTCCGCTATCTCGATGAGCTGGACTTGCAGAGGTACTGGAGCTCGAATGGCTTGGTGCGCGGCTACCAGGTGCTGGAAGTGCAGCAGGGCGGCTGGTTGGATGAAGAAGTCGCACTGCAACAGCGCCATCTCCACCAGCGCGAATGGCTGGTGGTAACGGGCAACGGCTGCGTCAGTGTGTTCGCGGCTTCCGCGCCCGAGGTCGTGCCAGTGCAGTGGCCTATTGGATAGGCATCGGGTACTGCCGATGCCCTCACCTGCTACAGCACCGTGTACAGGCTGTGTGCCAGCCGAAGGCTGCAGACGGCCAGGCCTCCAGGCTTCCGGGCCTAACGGGCAAACCGTACACGCATTCAGCAAAGCCCCTCTTTGCCGCGTGACTCCGCATACGAAAGTCTGGACAAGCACCACCGACACGGCCAAAAAAAATGCCAGTCAGCATGGCACTGACTGGCACCGGTCTGAAGGCCGATCAGCGATCAGGCACTGTGCTTGCGTGTACGCCCCATGCCGAGCATGGCCAGGCCTGCGGCAAGTACCAGCAGCGCCCAGGTGGACAGCGACGGAACCGCAGTGGGCACGGGGATCGCGCGAATCGTGATCTCGTGGCTCAGCTTGCTGTCAACACCCGAAGCGCTGACGGCAGACGATCCCACTTCCGTTGGCTTGCCCTCGACCACACAGGTGACCACAGCTCCTTCTGGGATGGCGGAGGGCGATGTCCAGCTGGTGGCAGCCGGGGCAGCGGGCGTGACGATGGTGCAAGCGCCAGGCCCTTGGGTGATGCCGGCAGGCAGGCCGGAGACGGCGCAGCTTGCGTCCGTCTGGTCTGCACTGCCCCGGTTGCTGCAGCTGTAGCTGCCTTGGTAGGGCGTGCCGACCGTTCCCGTCGATGGCAATCCGCTCAGATCGATCACAACATCCGCAGCGCCCACCACGGTGATGTCCCGGGTCGCCGTGTTGTTGCGCAGGTCGCGGTCTCCCGTCGTGCCGGTGCTGCCCGTCGTTGTCGTCGTCTTCTTCACATTGGCGGGCGTGCCGGCCACCTCACAAGTGACGACCGCGCCTTGCGCGATGGGGTTCCCTGCGGTCCAGGCCGCGCTGTCGGGGCTTACGGTGCAAGCCTGGATGCTGAGCCCTTCTGGCAGCGGGCCGGTGGTGCAAGCCGTCGCAGACAATGCATCGGCATCGCCCAGGTTGCTGCAGCGCAATTGCCCTTGGTAAGGCACGCCCACCGTCGCGGTGGGCGGCAGTCCGGACAGGTCGATGGCCAGATCGGGTGCCGTCACCGTCATCGTGACCACCGAGGTCGCGCACTTGGTCTGGTTGGGCGCTGGCAAGCAAACGTCGTAGCTAAAGGTATCGACGCCCACGAAGCCAATGGCAGGCGTGTAGATAAACTCACCTGGACGAGCAGGATTGGCCGCAATCGTTCCGCCGTTGGCCGACGTGGTCTGCGCGGTGACCGAGCTGCCCTCCGGCACATGGGGATCGTTGTCCGTCAGATCCAATGAGCCCGAGGGCGTGTTGATCCGCGTAGTACCCGTATCGTTGGCCGTAGCTGGCGGATCCTCAAAAGTATTGGTGATCTTGGTGGGCACCCAGGTTTGGGGCAGTTCCGTTTCTGCAGGCAGTCCTGGCAGCTTCTCTTCGCGCACTGCGATGTTGTCCAGCTCAAAGCCGTCGCCCCAAAAGCGTATCTTCTTGATGGTGGTGGAGCCGAAAGCGGTAGTGTCCTTGAGCACATAGTTCAGATACACATAGGGCTCAGCGTTGTTCCCCTCAATAAAGGGATTGCCGTTGTACTGCGCTCGGCTGTAGCTGATGTTCTGGTCCAAGGCCTTCATCGTGAGATTGGAGGGCGAGTTCAAAAACGCCATCAGATCGTCGGTGGTCATCGCCGTCAGCACGTTGTCGTTCTCATCGAGCAACTCCACGTTGTTGCCGTTGGAGCCTGCGGACCACCAGAAGCCGACATAGCGCGCAGGGTTGGTCAACGTCACGGTCACGCCGGCTGGGTTGCCCGAAGTTCCTGCATTGAGGAAGTTGGAACCACCACTGCCCATTACCGTGCCGGTGCCTGCGCCGCCATACACATTGGCAGCGGCCACATTGGTATTGCCTCCAACGCCCACCTCGTACGTTCCGATGGCCCAGTTGCCGGACGTTTTAGTGCCCAGGGTCTCGCCGTTGAATGTTTCGATGGTGTACGACTGCTTGTAAGCGTCGGACCAAGGCAGAGCGCCTTCCGGCACCGCTGCATTGAGATCCGCATTGCGGACGGGTTCAGAGATATAAAGCGTCAGCTCACTGGCCTGGGCATTCCAGGCGCTCATTCCAGCCAGGCAGGCAAGGGCCAAAGCCGCAGAAGTTTTTGTCATAGACCTTGTGAATAATTTAGAAAACAAAATCTTCGGTATGAAGCGTCTTTGTCTTTTTTCGGGACGAGTCATTTCCCTCGCACATCAAAAGGCGAGTCGCGGTGGTTCGGGCTTTAGATCCGTGGATACGCCCCGCTGGCAGGGAGCAGGGGGCGCTTGAGGAAATCCATGGCCCATAGATGGGCTTGCCGTCAGCGGGCGCTGCTGTGGAGCGCGAGGGAGATTCGAAGCGATGGATTGTAGAACAAAAAGAACATTTGCTGACAAAATTTACAATTGAGAAGAATGGCGAAGAAGGTGCTGCCCAGCGGCCATCTATCTGCCTTGCGCACGGCTGCGCAGGGCGCAAACGCTGCCCACCGCAGGCCCCTTCAACGGCGCGCCGATGCCTGGGGATTGCCTTGCATCCACACCACAAAGGCCTCCAAGCGTGCATCGAACCCTGCCGCAGATGTGCGGGGCGCATAGAACAGGTTCTTAGGCCTGCTGCACAAAGAAATCGGCCTGGCTGGTATGTCTGGAAAGCGCTCCGAGATATACCGCGCACAGTCATCCAGCGACCGGTGCCAGTACCCGCCTGGACTGCCCAAAGCCAGGGGGCAGTCCCTAGATAGGCTGATTTCGGCTACCTGGCCAAGGGCAGTCCAAGCAAAAGGCCCATGCAGACCATGAAGCAATGGCATCAAACGCATCCTGAACGGCTCAATAGGCGGCCCTGTGCACGTCCGAGGTGCGCCAGCTAGCCCGGATAGGTGGGCCGATGGCTTTGCATTCCCAAGGCTGGCGAATGGCAAAAAGGCGCGCGTTTCAACCATCCGTGCACCGGCAAGAGAACAAAAATCGTCACCGCTTGATACGCATACCAGGCTAACAAGGGCTGAGGTTCTATCTATGGCCTAAGCGTGCTAACAGGGAAGTTGCAAACTCAGCTAACTGTAGCCAGATGGCACTTATGTTTTGAGAGTATCTATCGCGATTTTTGGGTAGTTCGCGGTTTCAGTAAATGCTGGGATCAGTAAACCTTCATTTCTAAAAACGCTCTTAATGCTTGCCAGATGCAGCTGAAATTGCGCGTATATGCCCACTGCGACTAAGTATGCATCAGGGCAATGAGAATTTGTGCAACAGCATCAATTCATCTCAGAATTCGTTTGAGTCGATCACCTGATTAAGTATTTATAAATCCATATTGAAAATTCAATGTCAGTATTTAAGCTTTTAATCGACTAATACTCATAGTCAATAATTATTGAGTGTTTGATGTTGATTGAAAATAGGTTTAAATTTTTGATCAGAGGGTCGATAAAAAACCATGAAAAGTTCTCGCCAGAATGTACATCAAACAACCCATTGGGCTTGGAGCGCCACCGCTCGCAGCCGTTGGGCACATGAGCAAAGGAGGTGGTATGCCATGCTTAAAGTTGCTGCGGATAGATGAAAGAGAAATCTGATGACTGGAAAATCAGATCGCCATTGCCTGTTTGCATTGATGGTGGCATACGCGCACTGCGGCTTTTTTCAAGAAATCATGCTGGATTTGTTCCAGGAACCCAGGTCTGTATCCCAGTCGTGATTATTTTGATAAGAACGTCAGTGGAAATATTGATCCACTTAATGGATTCCTTTTACGCCAATACGGGACCTTCATCTTGCCAGAAAAGATGGCTTGATCTTGAGAGACGATCTTCTGGCTGCAGGTGCATGTGTCGGTAGGTCATCTGTGCAAATGACCTGCGGCAAAGCACCTGGGGTGCAAATCACCTGGGGTGCAAATCACCTGAGGCTCAGGTGTTGCACTTCAAATTTGAGGTAGCCAAGGATAAATGCCCATGAATTCATATAATTACTTCATTTAAAAGTGCCATCTTCAATCAAGAAATTTTCTTTGCGCTATAGCGGGTGTACAGACTGCGCTAAATGGGCTTCGTATTATTTTCTGAAAGCATGAGAGGATTGTATGATAAGAAATCACATTAAATTTATTATTTCACCTCTTTTGATTTTGGCTGGTTGCATTTGTAATCATTCCGCTTTGGCGGCTCCAGGCGTGCCAGCTGATCCGTTGGTGGTATGGAGTGAGGATTTTCAAAATTTACCGACTCCAACGCTAACGTCGGATGTCACTGATTTGCTTGGCTATACAGGCTTGAATCCTGTCAACCAGGCTTACACGGCAGACCCGCCTTGGACCAGTCCATCGAAAATGTGCAATGGAATTTTGGCTGCATACCATCAAAATCCTAACTCAACAGTAGGAATAGCTGCCTGTGCAGGTCACAAAGGCAGTTGGAACTTCTCCCAGCAGCTGAGTCAAGCGCTAGGGATTTTGAGAGGCCAAGACATAAATACAACTTCTCGCAACAATTATGCAGTGACTGCATTTACGACTGGGGATCCCGGTCCTGACTTGATAATTCTCAGAACAGAAGGTAATATCCCCTTGGTTGCGAGCAAACGATTCCTATTGACTTCAATAGATACGGCTGCACTTAACTGTCAGTCAGGGTGTCCATTATTGCGCTTTTCATTTGTTGATCAGGATGGTGTAGAGGAAAATATTTCACCTGATGCTGTGGATATCTGCGCTAATGGTTCCAGAGTGCCAGTGAGCGCACTAGGAGGTAATGTTGCTGGTACTGCAGTTGCAGGAATTATGAATTCTCCCGCAGCATTTAAATTTTCCGGAAGATCAGTTGGGTATATTATCCGGAATGCGCAGGGATCTGGAAATGGCAATGATTTCGCATTCGATAATCCAAAAATTTTGGATGCCACTCCTCAACTTGACAAGGCATTTGATCCGCCGTCGGTAGCGATGGGTAATTCCACCAACATAGTCTTCACGATCACGAATACCAGTGATCTGCTGGCTAAGGAAGGTTGGAGTTTTACGGATATACTCTCCCCAGGCCTCGCGGTTTCAGGAGTTCCAACTACTAGCTGCCTCGCAGCTTCGACACATGTTTCAGCGCCAATAGGGGCTAATGTCATTTCGGTTACCAGCAGCTTGTCTAATGGGATGGCATCATGCACAATAACAGTGCCCGTGATGGCCTCTGCTGCTGGCATTTATCAGAATAACGAGAATAATATTAGCCTGCACGAATTTATTAACCCCCCACTTCCAGATACATCGAATCATCTAGAAGTCACGCCCGCTGCCGATATGCAAGCAAGTTCTTCGCTGCCTGCGAATGTCACTGCTGGGCAAGCAGTTACTGGCACTATTACTTGCCTGAATGCAGGACCCAGTGCAGCAGACTCAGCAACATGTGGAATTTCTGGACTTCCAGCAGGTGCAACGACGAGCTGTACACCCGCCGTCCCCACTGCGACGCCACTCACTGTATCCGGCGCGATCTCTTGCAACGTTAGCTTTGTAGCGCCTGCTACGGGCTCCATTACAGCAATGATCACGGCGGGCAGCGCAACGCCAGAC
>NZ_KE148603.1:14026-14259 GCF_000410635.1 Comamonas sp. B-9 | reverse complement strand
GTCCCCACTGCGACGCCACTCACCGCATACAGCGTGATCTCTTGCGACGTTGGTTTTGTAGCTCCTGCTACGGGCGCCATTACAGCAACGATCACGGCGGGCAGCGCAACTGCAGATCCACTTCCTGCCAACAATGCAGTCTCCTATAACGCAGTAATCACGCCCATTGCCGATATGCAAGCAAGTTCTTCGCTGCCTGCGAATGTCACTGCTGGGCAAGCAGTTACTGGCAC
>NZ_KE148603.1:0-14016 GCF_000410635.1 Comamonas sp. B-9 | reverse complement strand
GCAAGCAAGTTCTTCGCTGCCTGTGAATGTCACCGCTGGGCAGGCAGTTACTGGCAGTATTACTTGCCTGAATGCAGGACCCAGTGCAGCAGACTCAGCAACATGTGGAATTTCTGGACTTCCAGCAGGTGCAACGACGAGCTGTACACCCGCCGTCCCCACTGCGACGCCACTCACTGTATCCGGCGCGATCTCTTGCGACGTTAGCTTTGTAGCGCCTGCTACGGGCTCCATTACAGCAACGATCACGGCGGGCAGTGCAGCTGCAGATCCACTTCCCTCAAATAATTCAGTCTCCTATAACGCAGTGATCACGCCCGCTGCCGATATGCAAGCAAGTTCTTCGCTGCCTGCGAATGTCACCGCTGGGCAGGCGGTTACTGGCAGCATTACTTGCCTGAATGCAGGACCCAGTGCAGCAGACTCAGCAACATGTGGAATTTCTGGACTTCCAGCAGGTGCAACGACGAGCTGTACACCCGCCGTCCCCACTGCGACGCCACTCACTGCATCCAGCGCAATCTCTTGCGACGTCAGCTTTGTGGCTCCTGCTATGGGCTCCATTACAGCAACGATCACTGCAGGCAGCGCAACTGCAGATCCGGAATCAGCAAATAATTCCATTCCCTATGAGGCTTCAATTAATACACAGCCGATGATAAAACGCGTGCCTGCATTGAATAATTGGATGATTGCTACACTTTCGCTCATGCTTGGGGTAACTATTTTGCTTGGATTCAGGAAAAAATGAAATGTTGAATACCAAGTCGAAGCATATTGTTGCGCTTGGGAAACTCTGAAAATTTCCAACCGGCAACGGGGCTGGCACATGGCCATGCGCAAAGGCCTGCGCAAGCAGCTCGATGTAAGCACCCCGCTGGGACTGTTGAAAGAGAAATACGAGCAAACCAAAGCCAGCATGCGAGCCAAAGTGGGGTACCCGTTTCGGGTGATCAAGCAGCAGTTTGGAGTCAACAAGCTGCGCTACCGGGGCATTGCCAAGAACGACAACAAGCTGCAGACAATGTTGGCGCTGGTCAATCCGTGGTTGTTTTGCAGGACTTTGAAGGGGGGGCAGGCATGGGTGCGCCTGCAGGTGCCCCACACGGGCCGAAAGCCGTCAATGCGGCTTGAAATCTGGCGGCAAAGCTGCGTAATGGCAGGCAAATCGGCATCGAGCTGACAGGCCGATCTGAATGCCGTGGTGTTGCAGACCTTCCCCAGCGGTGGATCTGCTGACCCCATGGCTTGTCAGCAGCACCATGCAACCATGGCTGCAATCGCCGCCCATCAGCCCGCCAACTCGGCGCTCCACTGGGCGACCTGGCGCGCGGTAATGCCAACGCCGCCGCAGAGGATGACCACGATGGACTGGGCTTGCTGCAGCAGCGGCGACGCGCTGTGCAGCGCCGCCACCGATGCGCCGCAGGCGGGCTCCACCAGCATGCGGTGTTCCAGCAGCAGCTCTTCGCAGGCGGCCACCGCGGCGGCATCGGGTACCACCACGCTCTCGATGCGGTGCTCCCGGGTCAGCGCCCATGCGCGGTCGCAGACCTGGCGTGCGCCCAGCGATGTGGCAATCGAGGTGATGCCGGGCAGCAAGGTGGGCGCGCCGGCTTGCATCGCCTGGGCCAATGAATCGGCGCCTGCGGTTTCGGCGGCAAGGACCGGCACGGCGCCCCAGCCATTGCGCTGCAGACCTTCGACCACACCGCATAGCAGGCCACCGCCCCCCACCGAGCAAACCACCAGATCGGGCCGCTCGCCTTGCCGCGCCAGCTCATCGATCATCGTGGCGTGGCCGGTCCAGAGCAAGGGGTCATCAAAGGGGTGCAAAAAGGCATCGCTGGCCGTCATCAGCTGCTGGGCATGGGCATGGGCCTCCATCCACGATGCGCCGTGCACGATCACCTCAGCCCCTTCGGAGCGGATCAGGTCCTGGGCGCGCTGCGATGTGGTTGCCGGCACCACCACCGTCACTGGCGTCTGCAGCATGCGGCCGGCATAGGCCACTGCATAGCCGGCATTGCCGCCCGACGAGGATATAAAGCGCTTGGCCCCGCGCGACCGGTAGACCTCGCAGGCGTGGCCGATGCCACGCGTCTTGAACGAGCCGCTGGGCTGCAAGGTCTCGAGCTTCAGGCGCACGCTCTTGCCGGTGCGCAGCGACAGCGCGCGCGATGCGATGGTCGGGGTTTCGATATGGATGGCCATGGTGGATGTCCTTGCGTTCTGAATAGTGCCTGGGCGCTGCGTGCCGATGGGGCGGCCGAGCCGGTGCAATTGCCTCAGCCACCTTAGCCGCCTCATCGCATAGCGCGGGCGCGGCCAAGTAGTCGGTAATGGAGATGCCAGTGGCGCGGAATTGGGCGGGCAACAAGGCCGCAACCGCACAGCCAGCGCCGGCAGCAGGCCCACAGTGTAGGCGGCAAATCAGCGCATGGTGGCCAAGCGCTCGATGGTGGGCGACAAGGGCATGGTGCGGCGCAGTGCTCAGAAAAACAGCGGGCTGCGGGTGAGGGGAGGGCGATCTCTTGCGCCCCAGGTTGCCGTTAGCGCCTGGCCGCTGCCGCACACCACCACGTGCCCCGCCAAAGCAAACGCCACCCGAAGGTGGCGTGTGGCTTGTGGGGAGGCGGGCGATCAGCTGATCAGGCCGTTCTTCAATGCATAGTAGGTCAGGTCGCTGTTGGAGCTCAAGGTCATCTTCTCCATCAAGCGGGTGCGGTAGGTGCTCACCGTCTTGACGCTCAGCGACAGCTGCTCGGCCACATTGCTGGCGGTTTCGCCCTGGGCGAGTTTGAGGAACACCTGGAACTCGCGCTCGGACAGGTGCTCGTGCGGCGGGGCATCGTCCTTGCGGCCCAGCTGCTGGGCCAGCAGGTTGGCGACCATAGGAGTCAGGTAGCGCTTGCCCAGCGAGATGGTGCGAATCGCTTCCACAATCTCGCTCGGGTCGCATTCCTTGTTCAGGTAGCCGTTCACCCCTTGGCGGATCAGGTTGATCGCATAGTGCTCGGCCGGGTAGCCGCTCAGGATCAGGATGCCCATATCGGGCTCCTTGGCGCGCAGCATGGTCAGCGCATCGATACCGCTTTGGCCGGGCATCGACAGGTCCATCACCAGCACGTCAATCGATTCATTGCGCACCAG
The DNA here is from genome assembly GCF_000410635.1 of Comamonas sp. B-9. Classification (NCBI taxonomy): domain Bacteria; kingdom Pseudomonadati; phylum Pseudomonadota; class Betaproteobacteria; order Burkholderiales; family Comamonadaceae; genus Comamonas; species Comamonas sp. B-9. The sequence goes on along the minus strand of NZ_KE148603.1, from coordinate 10,863 downwards.
GTCAATGGCTTCGCGGCCATTGGAGGCTTCTCCCACGAGGCGGATATCTACAAAATCCGCGAGAAATTGCTTCAGGCCGGAGCGAACGATGGCGTGGTCATCGACAAGTCCTACGTTGATCATTGGTCTTCCTTGGTAGCGGCAGTGCAGCTCTGGCTGACTGGCTCGCGGTCTTTTTTGAAACTGCACAACCGGATCGGATAACCACAGGTCACGGCACAAGCGGCCATGATTATCAAAATCATGCAGACCATAAATATATTATTCGCTGCGATAATATCCAGAGCCGTATTGCTAAATTATAAATTTGATACTTGGTATTGACCTGCCTCAATGGTCGGTTTAATACCTTTTTCAACAGCCTCAATGGCTAGAGCCTTAGTTTAACCATGGTTTGCAAATGCCTTGTGGGTGCGCGCAAACGGACACTGTCAGTGTAGGACTACAAAACGCTGAAACCGATTTTTTGACCTCGCCATCTAGCATGGGAATTTCCCCCGCTGGCACCATGTGGTATATTCCATCGGCATAAAAAGAAAATGTCCTACAAGGATAAATTCCTTGGTGCAAATCTCAGGTTGCAATAGTTTTATTGCAATAATCTTTTATTATTGGATTTGCAATGAAAATAGTCTATATAGAAGACAATGCAGAGCTGCGCGAGACCATCGGCTGCCTCATGGAAGGGCCGGGCCGCAGCATCACCTGCTGCGCCAATGCCGAAGATGCGCTGCAGCTCGATGCCCAGGCGCCGTTTGACCTTGTGGTGACCGATGTCAGCCTGCCGGGGCAATCGGGCACCGACCTGGCCCAGGCGCTGCTCAAGCAAGCGCCGCTGCGCTGGATTGTGCTGTGCACCGGCTACGACCTGGGCCACTACCCGGCGCAGTGGGGCCCCAATGTGCGCACCTTGCTCAAGCCTTTTGAGATTGAAGAGCTCGAAAACCTGCTCGGCCAGATCGAGGCACAGCGCGCCAGCGCCACGCTGCAATAAGCACTTCAGCACCCCCAGTGCCCTCGTGCGCTGATGCAAAAAAGGACGGCTTTGCCGTCCTTTTGCTTATGGGCTGGCGCAGCCGCCGGCCAGTCCGATCCATAAAAACTATAGCGCGCAGCAGCGCAGCGCTGGGGTGGATGAGCCGGTCAGTAAACCTTGAACAGGTCCTTACAGCACCGCCTGCCGGCCCTGCGCCAGCGGCTGGCGCGGCAGCCGGATCTCAAAGCGGGTCTGGCCCTCGGCCGATTGCACCTGAATGGACCCACCATGCGCCTGGGCAATCTGCTGGGCAATATAGAGCCCCAGGCCCAGGCCTTCGCTTTGCCCGGGCTGGCGCTCGCCGCCCCGAAAGGGCTTGAACAGATCGGGCAGCAAGGCCGGCGGAATGGTCCCGGCGTTTTCGATGGCCAGCAGCACTTCGGCCGGCTGGCTGCCATCCAGCGTCACGCGGATCGGCGCATCGACCGCGCCGTGCTTGACGGCATTGCCCAGGATATTGCTCACCACCTGGGCCAGGCGCTCGCTGTCCCAGCGGCCCTGGGTGTCGCCCTGGGCCTGGTAGTGCAGCACGCGCTCGGTGCTGCACTGGCGCGCGTCTTCCACCGCTGCCGCGCACAGCGGGGCCAGGTCCATCTCGGCCAGGCTCAGGCGCAGGCCGCCGGCCTGGCGGATGCGGGTCACATCGAGCAAATCCTCGACCATGCGGGCCATGCGCTGGCTGTTGCCCAGCAGGCGCTCGGCCAGCTCTTCGTTCTTGCTCGCATCGGTCTGGCGCTTGAGCAAGCTGGCGCTCATCTTGATGGTCTGCAAGGGGTTGCGCAGGTCGTGGCTGAGCACCGCCATGAACATCTCGTTGACGCGCAGCGCCTCGGTGCGCTCTTGCAATTGCTGGGCCAGCTCCTGCTTGCGGCGGTGCAGCTCAAAAAAGATGTTCACCTTGGCTGTGAGCATGTCCGGGTCGATGGGCTTGTACAGAAAATCCACCGCGCCGCTCTCATAGCCCTGGAACTGCCAGTTCTGCTCATGCGTGCCCGCGGTCATGAAGATCAGCGGAATATGGCGCGTGCGCTCACTGCCCCGGATCAGCGCGGCCAGGTCAAAGCCGTTCATCTCCGGCATCTGCACATCCAAGAGGGCCAGCGCCACATCGTTGTGCTGCAGCAGCAGCTCCAGCGCCTCGCGCGCCGAGTGGGCTTTGAGAAACTGCACACCCTCGCGCTGGAGCAGCGCTTCCAGGGCGACCAGGTTCTGCGGAATGTCATCAACAATCAGGCATTTGATGCCGTCTATGGTCTTCATGGCGCTACAAGTCAAAAGCTAGGACCCATGGCATGCGGCGGCACGCCATCTGCGGGGCGGGTATGGTCAAACTAATCAATGCTGGGTTTTTTCTGGTATATCTTTTCCACCACCGCCACATCCTCAAAGGCAGGCGCCTGGTTTGAAAAACGCAGCGATTCTTTCATGCCCAAACCCAAAAAACCGCGATGGCATAATGACTGCCGGAAAAGATCCAGCGCGCGGTTTTGCAAGTCGGCATCAAAATAAATCAGCACATTCCGGCACGATATCAAATGCATCTCGGCAAATACGCTGTCGGTCGCCAGGCTGTGGTCGGCAAATACCACGTTCTTGCGCAGCTCCTTGTCCAGCACAATATGGCCGTAATGGGCGGTGTAGTAATCGGCCAGCGAGCGTTTGCCGCCCGCTTTCAAATAATTCGCGGAGAACGACTCGGCCCGCTCAATGCCAAAAATGCCTTGTTCGGCCACGCGCAGCGCCTGCGAGTTGATATCGGTCGCATAGATCAGGCTGCGCTCCAGCAGGCCTTCTTCCTGCAGCAGGATAGCCAGCGAGTAGACCTCTTCGCCCGTGCTGCAGCCGGCCACCCAGATCTTGAGCGAGGGGTAGGTGCGCAAGAGCGGCACCACCTCGCGGCGCAAAGCCGCAAAATACCCCGGGTCGCGGAACATGTCGCTGACCTGTACCGTCAGGTAGCCCAACAGCGCGGTAAATGCCGAGGGGTCGTGCATGATCCTGTCCTGCAGTTGCGACAGGGTTTTGCAGCCAAAGGAGGCAAGCGCCGCCTCCAGCCCGCGCTTGATCGATCCCTGCGCGTAACCGCGAAAATCATAGTGGTAACGGTAATAAATACCGTCGAGCAGCAGGCGCTGCTCAATCTCGGCAATCTCGGCCTTTTTGCGTAACGGCATGGGGCTTTATTTGGGCATCCAGACGCGCACCAGGGACAGCAGTTTCTCCACGTCCAGTGGTTTGGCGATGTAATCGTTGGCACCGGCGGCCAGGCATTTTTCCTGGTCGTCCTTCATGGCCTTGGCGGTCAGCGCAATGATGGGCAGGCGCTTCAAATGCGCGCGGCTGCGAATCTCGCGCATGGCGGTGTAGCCATCCATCTCGGGCATCATGATGTCCATCAGGACCAGGTCCACGCTGCTGTCTTCGCGGTCCAGTGCCTCGAGCGCTTCGCGGCCATTGCGGGCAATGTCCACCGCAATGCCGGTGGGCTCCAGAATGCTGGTCAGCGCAAACACATTGCGCACATCGTCCTCCACCACCAGCACCTTGCGCCCTTCCAGCGCGGCCTCGCGGCTGCGGGCCTGGGCCAGCATCTGCTGGTGCTCGGGCGACAGGCGCGACTCCACCTGGTGCAGGAACAAGGTCACCTCATCGAGCAGGCGCTCGGGTGAGCGCGCATCCTTGATGATGATCGAGTGCGAGAAGCGCCGCAGCTGCAACTCTTCATCGCGCGACAGCGCCCGGCCGGTGTAGACAATCACCGGCGGGAAGGACACGCCGTCTTGCTCGGACATGCGCTCGAGCAGCGCAAAGCCGCTCATGTCCGGCAGGTTCAGGTCCATGATCATGCAGTCATAGGTGCCCTGGGCCAGGTACTCCAGCGCCTGGGTGGCGGTGCCGGCGCAGACCACATCGACCTCGCTGTTGCCCAGCAGGCTGTGCACGCTGTCGCGCTGGCGCTCGTCGTCTTCGACCAGCAGCACGCGGTGGATGTTCTGGGTGAACTTGGCCTCCAGCCGCTTCAAGGCCTGGGCCAACTCTTCGCGCTGCACCGGCTTCAAGGCGTAACCCAGCGCGCCGCGCACCAGCGCTTCTTGGGAGTAATCGGCCACCGAGACGATGTGCACCGGAATATGGCGCGTGCTCGGGTTGCGCTTGAGCTGGTCCAGCACGCCCAGGCCCGAGAAGTCGGGCAGGTTGATGTCCAGCACAATCGCATTGGGCAAAAACTGCAGCGCGGCCGACAGGCCATCGGCCGCATTGCGCGCCACCTGGCAGCTAAAGCCCATCTCGCGCGCCAGCTCTTGCAGAATGTCGGCAAAACGCGGGTCATCCTCCACCACCAGCAGATGGCGGCCCTGGATGATGGTGGGCAGCGCCAGCTCGGTAGCCGGGGCTACGGCAGCGGTAGCAGCGCTGGCCAAGGCGGTGGCATCGGCCAGCGTGGTTGCGGTGGCCGCACCAGCCGTGGCAACGGCGGTATTCGACTGCATCGGGGCCATGGCCCGGGGCGCAGCGGCCGGCGCAATCGTCTTGATGGGCGCGCTCAGCGGCGCAGGCTGCACCGGGCGCAGCGCGTCAGCCGCCTTGGGCGCCACCGGCACTTCGGCAGCCGGGGCAGCCGCTGCCACCAGCGGCATATGAAAGCTGAACACGCTGCCTTGGCCCGGCGTGCTTTGCACGGTCACCTGGCCGCCCAGCAGCTGCGCCAGGTCCCGCGCAATCGACAGGCCCAGGCCCGTGCCGCCGTACTTGCGGTGGGTGCTGCCATCGGCCTGCTGGAAAGCCTCAAAAATCAGCTGCTGCTGGTGCTCGGGAATGCCGATGCCCGTGTCCTGCACCGCAAAGCTCAAGGTGCCTGGCTGGCTTTGCGACAGCTGCAGGCTCACGCTGCCCCGGTCGGTGAACTTGATCGCGTTGGACAGCAGGTTTTTCAGAATCTGGCCCAGGCGCAGGCTATCCGTCTGCGCATAGGTGGGCACACCCGGGGCAATATGGCAGCTCAGCGCCAGGCCCTTTTGCTGGGCCAGTGGGCGCAGCGGCTCGATGAGCGACTGCATCGCAGTGCCCAGGTTCACCGGCTCGAGCACCACATTGGCCTGGCCGGCTTCAATCTTGGCCAGGTCCAGAATGTCGTTGATCAGCGCCAGCAAATCATTGCCGGCCGCATAAATGGTCTGCGCGTACTTGACCTGCTCGCCCGTCAGGTTGCCCTGCTTGTTGTCGCCCAGCAGCTTGGCCAGGATCAGGGTCGAGTTCAGCGGCGTGCGCAGCTCATGGCTCATATTGGCCAGGAACTCGCTCTTGTACTGGCTGGCCACTTCCAGCTCGCGCGCCTTGTCGGTCAGCGCATCCTTGGCGCGCAGCAGCTGCTCGCGCTGGTGCTCCAACTTCTGCGTCTGCTCTTCCAGGTAGACATTGGTCTGCTCCAGCTCCTGCTGCTGCTGCTCCATCTGCGCCTGCGAGCGCTGCAGTGCCTGGCTTTGCTGCTCCAGCTCCTCGTTGCTGGCGCGCATCTCTTCTTGCTGCACCAGCAGTTCTTCGGCCTGCTGGCGGGTCTCTTCCAGCAGCTTCTCCAGGCGCGAGCGGTCCAGCGCCGAGCGCACCGCCACGGCCAGCACGGGCGACGCGCCTGCGAGCAAGTCCAGCTCGGCCGGCAGCACCGGGCGGGCAAAGCCCAGCTCGATCAGCGCATGCACCTGGCCGTTTTCTACGGCGGGGGCCAGCACCAGCTCCAGCGGCTGCGACTGGCCCAGGCTCGAAGTGATCTTCAGGTGGCTCTGGTCCAGGCCGCCCACCTTCAGCAGCTTGCCGCTGCGCAGCACCTGGCCGGCCAGGCCTTCGCCGGCCAGCAGGTGGGCCTGCAGTGCATCTGGGGGCAGCGCGTAGCCGCCAAACAGCTGGTAGCGGTCGTCCATGCCATGGCGGGCGTAGCCGGCACCCACGCGGGCGCCCAGGTAGCTGGCCAAAAACTCCAGCGCGCGTGCGCCCACTTCTTCCAGCCGGTGGTCGCCCTGCAGGCTTTGGTTCAGGCCTGCCAGGCCATCGGCCACCCAGGCCTGGCGCGCCTTGGCGCGGAACTCGCGCATCGACAGCGCGGCCGACAGAAGCACCAGCACCAGCATCACCACCGAGCCGCCCCAGGTGACATAGGTCGAGGTGATGGCGGCCTGTTCCCAGGCGCGGCGGCGCAGATCGAGCTCGGCGTTTTGCAGCAGGTACAGGCTGTTGACCTCGTTGTTGAGGCTGTCCATCACCAGCTTGCCCTTGTCGGTGCGCACCAGTGCCATCGCCTCATCGCCCCGGCCCGCTTGTTTCAGGTTAATCGTCGCTTCGAGCTCGCCGAGCTTCTGGTGGGCCAGCGCATCAATCGCCTGCACCCGTTCCTGGCGCAGCGGCGCGCTGTTGTTGCTGGCCGCCAGGCCCTTGAGCTGCGCCTCCAGCGCATCTTGCGCGCGCTGGTAGGGCTGCAGGTAGGCCGGGTCGCCCGTCAGCAAAAAGCCGCGCTGCCCGGTCTCTGCATCCTTGAGCGACGCCGAGAATTCATTGAGCTGGCGCATGGCCGCCGTCATGCGGTCGATGCTGGTCACTGCGCGGGCGCGCACATCGGCCGAGTAGACATTGACAATGGCGATGACCAGCGCAGCAATGGCGGCGGCGGCAAACCCCATCAGCATGGGCAGCGGCAAAGGGAACAGGCTGCGCGGCTGCGAAGAAGGAGATTGGGGCATGGAGGTGGCGGAGGTGAGGGCGGCTACAGGCACAAAAAGCAACGGCAAATTGTACTTGTACCTTTGTTAACAAATCTGTAGGCATGCTCCTACGGGGCCGCCTGGTTGGCTGTGGGAAGCCAGAGCCATTTTCGTCCACCCTCGGCGGCATCGCGCAAACCCTGAGGCTCCCAGGTGTTACCGGTCGTTTGCGCAGCGCTGCGCGCAAAAAAAGGGCCCGCACAAGGCGGGCCCAAGGGTCGTCTTCCTGAGAAGCGCTTTTCCTCCCTCCAGAGGAGTGCTGATCATAAATTAAAAGTATTAAAAAACGGGTTCGATAGCTAGGTATTATGTAAGTTTTTTGTAAGTCTTGCCCGGGCGCGCTGGGCGGGCTGCTTCGTACGGGCTCGCCCCAGCCGTGGCGGCATTGCCTTGCCTCCATGTTTTTCGATCTGCCCCACCTGGCAACAAAAAGGCCAGCAGCCACCCTGTGGGGTTGGCTGCCGGCCTGTGGAGCGATTGACTGCGGGCCGCAGCCCGGGATGCCAGGAGGCATACAGAAGGTGCCCCTGGGGTGGGCCACGCTCAGCGGCGGTGATCCCGAGGGTTGCGCAGCGCGGGCTGTGGCCGGCAGCGCGGGCCTTGCAGCGCCATCAGCCTAGCCAAGCTTGCCTGCCTCTATATAGAGCGCCGCCTAACGCTCCACCCATGGCCATTGCGCCCAGGCTGGCAGTTCGGGCATGCGCAGGGCCCCCTCGGGCCAGTCGCTGTCGTTGTCGCTGCCCATGTCGCGGTCCGTGCCTTGGTCGGCTATCGCTGTCACCGTCATACGCACCACCGGTGTCACCGTGCCGTCCTTGCTCCAGTGGGTGCCGCCATCGAGGGTTCGCAGATAGCCAGTGGCCGCGCCCGAGAAGCCGCCTGCAAAGCGATAGGCGTTGGCAGGGCCTCGGTTGTCATACAGCTCCAGTGGGCAACCGTCCTTGCTGGCGAGCACCAACGCGTATTTTTTAAACGCCTGGAGTGTGGTGCGGGCCACGCTGCCCAGTTGCACCGCGGTGTAGGTGTTGAGGCGCCCATCGTTGGGCGCAAAGACGGCGACATCGATGGTCGTGCTCGCCAGCGCCGCACCCTGGGGCAGCTCGGTGCTGTCATCGAGCTGGTAGAGCCGCAATACCGCAGCAATGGTCTGTGTGCCCCAGGCCCAAGATGCTGCGCCTGGAGGGGGGCGTGCCGACATGCATCTTTTGAAGTCCGCCGTGGTGGTCACCACAGGTGACGATGCCGCCACCGCCACCGCTGATGGCCAGCGGTCACGCTCAGACCTGGGCCACCAGCTCTCCAAGGGGTTGGCGATCGCTTTGGGGTGCTGCATGCCCAGCGAAATCGCACTGATCTGTGTCGCCACAGCCCCCGTATGGAAGGCCGGGCCCATCCAGCGCAGGGTATCGACGGTATGGCCATGGTGGCGGCTGAGGGCCGTGCTGTCCACCACCACCACGGGCAGCGTCACATGCTGGGCGCTGGCAGGCGCCCCGCAGAATGCGGCGCCTAGCACGCCAGCGGCTGCGCCAGCACAACAGGTTTGGAGGTGTTTTTTCATGCTGTTTTTAGGTGGACCCCTGGCGCCTGCCAAACCGATGGTCACAAGGCCATGTTGGCGGGTAGGCTGCGTAAGGCGTAAGGCGTAAGGCGTAAGGCGTAGGGCGTAGGGCGTAGGTCTGGCAATGGATATGGCGAGGGCAGCCTGTTTGGCACCGTCGTGCCGCATTCGCCTCGCCGGGCGGCGGCGCACCATGTGGCGCCTCATGCGCGGCGGCGGCATCTGTGCAGGGCTGGCAGGCTGCGGCCAGCTACTGCCCATCAGCCAGCACCAAGCCCTGCCTGGCTGACAGCGCCTGGCGCCATCTGCCGCTTGCTCAGTGGGCCTCGGCAAAAGCCGTGGGCCGCCTCCGCTTATGCGCACTGCGCGCCAGCAGGGCAGCGCCAACCGATGGGCGGGTGCGGCGTCAATATGGAAAGGGCTGCTTTGGGCCTGCGCGATGCCGGGCAGCCGGCCGCTAACGCGCAGAACGTGGAGGAGGGAAGGGTATATTGCTTTTTCATAGTAATTATTAATTATATGGTTGAGAAAAGCTATTTTTAAAGCGAAGTAAATGGCTGAGCCAACGCAGCTCCAGCGCCCGCGCTCCCGCCCCCGTACACAACGGTTCGCTGCTGCCAGCGCCCGCTGTGTCCTGCGCCCTTTACAGTGTTTTGCGGCGGCGCAGGCCCACAGCCGCCATCAGCGTGGCCATTGCGCCCAGGCCCAGGGTGCCCAGCGTAGGCACTGGGGAGGGGGCGGGCCCGGCCACTTCCGCCGGGTGGTCCGACTGCAAAAACCAGTGCTTGCCCACCTGGGCCAGCGTGTAGCGCCATCCACCTGCCTCCACATAGCCGGGCGCGGGCAGGCGGAATGTGCCGTTCGAGGCCCCATCGACCTGCACCACCACAATGCCATCACCGGTGGTGGCAGCCCCCGCGCCGCCCAGGTTGTTGATGTGCAAAATGCTGTCGCCGCTGGTATCGCCCCGCACCACCAGCTGCGCGCTAGGCGATGCATCAGCGCCCAAGGCCGTGTGTATCTCGATCACACCGCCATCGCCGCTGTAATCCTGCGTGACGGTCAGCACACTGCCGGTGCCACCGACAGCCAGGGTGACCCGCCCGCTGTTGTCCAGGCTCTGCACAGTGGGGCTGTAGCTGCTGGTATCGAGCGTGGCGCCAGCGGCCACGACAAAGTCCGAGACGGGGCTCAAGCTGTTGGCCGCGCCTGCGCGCAGCAGGCCCGCGTTGATGCGGGTGCTGCCCTGGTAGCTATTGTTGCCCGTCAGCACCGTGGTGCCCGAGCCGTTGACCTGCACCTGGCCGCTGCCATAGATATCCGGCCCAAACTGGTACTGCCCAGAGGCATCGCTGTGGTCCAGGGTCAGCACGCTCGCGTCCGCATTGCCCAGCACCAAGGTGTGCACCTGGAGGGCCCCGGGGCGGATGCTGCCTTCAACCGTCAGCTCTGCGCGGCCGGCCGCGCCCGGTGCGGGGGACGACAGCCACAGCGTATCGCGCACATCCACGCTTGCGCCTTCGCCGATGGTGAGCGCGGTGTCGGCCAGGCCGGCAAAGCTGCCAATCTCCAAATGGGTGCCCACCCGCCATTCGGAGCCCGCGCCGCGCAGCGCCAGCGTGCCAAAGTACAAAAGGGCGCTGACCTCGCAGTCGAGCAAGCCGCCATCGCGGATCTGCACCGCCGACATGCCTTCTCCCGCGAAAAGGCATTCCTCCCCCCGCAGTGTGGAAGAGGCGCCCTCCACATCGATCAGCGCGCTGGAGCCCGCCAGTGCTGTTGATTCCAGGGCCTGGCGGCTTTGCACCGTGGCGCCATGGCGCACCTGCAGCGTGGCCGATCCGGCTTGGCCCAGCAGCAGGTCGCCCGCCACCGTCCAGGACGATTGCGCGCCCTCCACCCGCACCGTGCCTGCGCTGCCGGCCTGCGCGCTGACCATTCCGCTGTCAGACACCAGCTGGCCACCGGCGAGAATCGCCAGTGCGCTTGTGCCGCTGTGGCCCACCGTCACATCGCTAGCGTGGTGGCTGGCCCCCATATCGCCCAGGGGGCTTGCATCACCGCTGAAGTGGACACTCTGGGCCTGTGCTCCTGCTGGCAGCAGGCTGCCCAAGAGCGAGGCGCCCGCGAGCAGAGCGCTCAACAGCGGCGTGTGCAGGGCCGATGAGGTGTATTGCTTTTTGGTCATCATTTTCCATTAGTTAGGTTGTAAGAAGCTATCAACTAGCGGTGGCATGGAACAGGCGCGGGCGGGGCGGCTTACGCAGTGCGGGGGCACCCGTTCTGTGCGCTGCTGCCCTGCGCCGCAGGCAGGGCGCCATCAGCCTCTCATAATTGATAGTTTTACGCAATCAAGAAATGAAAAAAGTGGTGATTGGAGATGCTGAAAGGACAGGGCAGAGGGCTCCTAGCATGCGGGTTGGCTGCGCCAAAGCGGTGCACATTGGTGGCGCTTTCAGCGACTGCGACCGTTGCCGATCGCGCTTGGGCGCGGCACCTAGCCGGCCGCACCTAGC
>NZ_APCR01000342.1:0-15860 GCF_000410635.1 Comamonas sp. B-9 | reverse complement strand
TGGCGCAGCTCCAGCGGGTCCAGCAGTTCATCGGCATCGCACAGCGCAATGCCGTTGACCTGGGCAGCAGCCAGCGCATCGCGCGGGGCACCCAGCGGCGCCTCGATGCGGGGCAGGCTGGGGGCGGCGGGGCTGTCCTGGCAGCTGCAGGCTGCGCTGCCACAGCCACCGGTGGGGGTGTGCAGATCGGCGTTCATGGGCGGCCTCCTGGCTGCTTGTTGGGCAGGTTCAGACGGCGCGCACGCACCAGCTGGTAGGGCCGGGCCAGGTAGGCCACGGAGGCGAAGCCGCTCCAGACATGCACCAGGCGGCTGAAGGGGAAGAGCAGGAAGATCGTCATGCCCAGCACCATGTGGACCTTGAACGGCCAGTCCAGCGCCACCAGGCCTGCCGCATCGGGGCGGAAGGTGACGATGCGCTGGGCCCAGTCGGCCAGCACCAGCATCGCGTGGGCATCGGCCCGGTGCGAGAACGAGGCGGGCAAGGTGGCCAGGCCCAGCACCAGCTGCACCCACAGGATGATGAGGATGGCCAGATCGGTGCGGTGGCTGGTGCGGCGGATGCGCGGATCGGCAATGCGCCGGTGCAGCAGCAGGCTCAGGCCGATAAAGCAGACCAGGCCGGCGGTGCCGCCGGAGATGATGGCCAGCATCTGCTTTTGCGGCGCGGTGATCAGCCACTCATACATGAAGTGCGGCGTGAGCAGGCCCACCGTGTGGCCGAACAGCAGGAACAGGATGCCGATATGGAACAGGTTGCTGCCCCAGCGCAGCTGGCCGGCGCGCAGCATCTGCGAGGAGTCGCTCTTCCAGGTGTACTGGTCGCGGTCAAAGCGCGCGAGGCTCCCCATCAGAAAGACGGCCAGGCAGATGTAGGGATAGACGTTAAACAGGAAGTTGTGCAATGCAATGGGCATGGCGGTCTCCTCGGGGTTCAGCGGGCCGCGCCAGCGGGTGGCTGGCGCCGCGTGATGTGGATGGGTTGGGCACTGCCCGGCGCGGCCTGGCCCTGGCTGTTGCAGCCGCCAAAGGCGGCGGGCTCTTCCCAGCTTGCGTCCAGCGGCTCGTCGGCGGGCAGCGGCGCAGCGGGGGTGTCGGCCACCAGCGGCTGGCCAGCCAGATCGAGCACGGCGGACAGCACGGCGGCGTAGTCGCTGTGCCGGCGGCCCAGTGCAGCGGCGATGGATTGCAGAATGTGCGCAAACTCACCGATGAAGGCGCGCGCCTCCAGGGTCGGCTGGGTGGAGGCGAACTCCAGCAGCACTGTCAGGTGGTCGGGCAGCTCGGCGGGGTCGAGCAGCAGGCCGGCCTGCTCATAGGTCTGGACCAGGTCGACCATCGCCGGGCCACGGTCGCGCGAGTCGCCATGCACATGCTCGAACAGGTGCAGCGCAGTGCCACGGCCCCGGTCAAACAGGTCCACATAGATGGCTTCGGCATCCATGCCTTCGGCCAGCAGGCGGTCCATCAATGCGTCCAGCTCGCTGCGGCGCACATGGCCCAAAGCGTTCTCGGCGTTGAGCGCCGTGTGGATGTCGACCAGATGGCCGCGCATATCGGCGTCGGGGTAGCGCAGCAGGTGGGCCAGTGCGCGCAAGGTGAAGCTGATGCTGTCTTTCATGTTGTCTCTCCTCACAGGCTCGCCTGGATCGGGATGGTGCGTTTTTTCTCGCTGCCGAACAGGCTGGTGTCGGTCACGCCTTCGCTGCAACCGTTGCCAAACGAGAAGCCGCAGCCGCCGCGCACATTGAAGGCGTTCTCGGCGTATTCGCGGTGCGTGGTGGGGATCACAAAGCGGTCTTCGTAGTTGGCAATGGCCATGGTCCGGTACATCTCCTCGGCCTCGGCCACCGTCAGCTGGGCCTGCTGCAGTGCGGCCTCGTTGGGCAGGCCATCGACATGCTTGCCACGCTGGTAGGCGCGCATGGCCAGCATGCGCTCCAGCGCGCGCACCACCGGCACCGTGTCGCCTGCCGTGAGCAGGTTGGCCAGGTACTTGACGGGGATGCGCAGCTGGTTCACATCGGGCAGCTCGCCATTGGTGCTGACATGGCCGGCCTGGGCGGCGGCGGTGATCGGCGACAGCGGCGGCACATACCAAACCATCGGCAAGGTGCGGTACTCGGGGTGCAGCGGCAGGGCCACCTGCCAGTCCACTGCCATCTTGTAGACGGGACTGTTGCGAGCAGCGATCAGCCAGGCCTCGGGGATGCCATCGGCCCGCGCCTGGGCGATCACCGCCGGGTCGTGGGGGTCGAGAAAGATATCGAGCTGGGCCTGGTACAGGTCCTTGTCCTGGGTGACGCTGGCCGCTGCTTCGATGCGGTCTGCGTCATACAGCAGCACGCCCAGGTAGCGGATGCGGCCCACGCAGGTTTCGGAGCAGACCGTGGGCTGGCCCGCCTCGATGCGCGGGTAGCAGAAGATGCACTTCTCGGCCTTGCCGCTCTTCCAGTTGTAGTAGATTTTCTTGTAGGGGCAGCCCGAGACGCACATGCGCCAGCCACGGCACTTGTCCTGGTCGATCAGCACAATGCCGTCTTCCTCGCGCTTGTAGATGCTGCCGCTGGGGCAGCTGGCCACGCAGGCGGGGTTGAGGCAGTGCTCGCACAGGCGCGGCAGGTACATCATGAAGGTGTTCTCGAACTGGCCGTAGATGTCCTTTTGCACCTCGTCGAAGTTCACATCCTTGCTGCGCTTGCTGAACTCGCCGCCCAGGATCTCTTCCCAGTTCGGGCCCCAGACGATCTTGTCCATGCGCTGGCCGGTGATCAGGCTGCGCGGCCGGGCCGTCGGCGCAGCCTTCATCTCCTTGGCAGTTTGCAGGTGCTCGTAGTCGAAGGTGAAGGGCTCGTAGTAGTCGTCGATCTCGGGCAGGTTGGGGTTGGCGAAAATCTTCATCAACAGCTGCCATTTGCCGCCCTGGCGTGGCGCGATGGAGCCATCGGCCTTGCGGACCCAGCCGCCATTCCAGCGGTCCTGGTTTTCCCATTCCTTGGGGTAGCCGATGCCGGGTTTGGTCTCGACGTTGTTGAACCAGGCGTACTCGACGCCGGGGCGGTTGGTCCAGACGTTCTTGCAGGTGACGCTGCAGGTGTGGCAGCCGATGCATTTGTCCAGGTTCAGGACCATGCCGATTTGTGCGCGAACCTTCATGTTGGGTTCTCCGTGGGGGTTGGTGTGGGGGTCGGTGCGAAAAGCAGGACCAGGGCCGAGGCGGCCTCCTGGGCATGCACGGCGTGGGGCTCTCCCGCGGCGATGTGGCAGCAGTCACCAGGCGCCATGGCCAGCTGGCGGCCCATGGTCTCGAAGACGAAGCGCCCTTCGAGGCACTGGATCACCATGCGCTCGGGCACCTGGTGGCGGTGCAGCGACTGGCCGGCCTGCAGCACCAGGCGGAAGATCTGCAGATCGGGATCGCGCACCAAGGTGTACGAGCGCGCCTCGCCCAGCGCGGCCGCCAGGGGCCGCGCCGAGAAGATGGCGCCAGCAGGGGTGTGGGTCAGTGCCATGGCGGGGACTCCTTCTGCGCGGCGCTCAGGGGTTCTCGCCCTGGGCCTGGTAGGCGGCGGCCAGGTGGTCATCGCGCGGCGTGTCCAGCCAGTCCACCTTGGCCATCTTGCGCACCACGACGAACTCGTCGCGGTTGGTGCCGATGGTGCCGTAGTAGTTGAAGCCGTAGCTGTACTGCGCGTAGCCGCCAATCATGTGCGTGGGTTTGAGCACAATCCGCGTGACCGAGTTGTGGATACCGCCGCGCACGCCGGTGATCTCGCTGCCGGGCGTGTTGATGATCTTCTCCTGCGCGTGGTACATCATCACCATGCCGGGCTTGACCCGCTGGCTGACGACCGCCCGCACGGCAACGGCGCCGTTGAGGTTGAACATCTCCATCCAGTCGTTGTCCTCGATGCCAGCGCGCTGGGCGTCCTCCTCGCTGATCCAGGCCACCGGCCCACCCCGGTTGAGCGTGAGCATCAACAGGTTGTCGGTATAGGTGCTGTGGATGCCCCATTTCTGGTGCGGCGTGATGAAGTTCAGCTGGATCTCGGGGTGGCCATTGGGCTGGATGCCCTGCATGCCGGCCGTGGCCTTCATGTCCACCGGCGGACGGTAGCTGCTGAAGCCCTCGCCAAAGGCCACCATCCAGGGGTGGTCCTGGTAGAACTGCTGGCGGCCGGTGAGGGTACGCCATGGGATCAGCTCATGCACATTGGTGTAGCCGGCGTTGTAGCTGACGGTCTCGCTCTCGATGCCGCTCCAGGTGGGCGAGCTGATGATCTTGCGCGGCTGCGCCTGGATATCGCGGTAGCGGATCTTCTCGTCCTCGCGGTAGATCGCCAAGTGCTTGTGCGCGCGGCCAGTCACCTTCTCCAGCGCCTCCCAGGCCTTCACCGCCACATGGCCATTGGTCTCGGGGGCTAGCTGCAAAATCGTCTCACAGGCGTCGATATCGCTGACGATGCGCGGGCGCCCCTCGGTCACGCCCGGCTCGGTGGTCAGGCCATTCAACTGGCCCAGCTGCTCGACCTCGGTGCCGGTCTGCCAGCCAATGCCCTTGCCGCCGTTGCCCAGCTGGTCCATCAGCGGGCCCAGTGCGGTAAAGCGCTTGTAGGTATTGGGGTAGTCGCGCTCCACCACGGTGACCTGCGGCGCGGTCTTGCCGGGGATCAGCGCGCATTCGCCCTTTTTCCACTCGGCCACGCCATAGGGCTGGGCCAGCTCGGCGGGGGTGTCGTGCATCAGCGGGGTCAGCACCGTATCGCGCTCCACGCCCAGATGGCCCACGCAGACCTCGCTGAAGGACTGGGCAAAGCCCTTGTAGATCTCCCAGTCCGAGCGCGATTCCCAGACCGGATCGACCGCTGCCGACAACGGGTGGATGAAGGGGTGCATGTCGCTGGTGTTGAGGTCGTTCTTCTCGTACCAGCTGGCCGTGGGCAGCACGATGTCCGAGTACAGACAGGTGGTGCTCATGCGGAAGTCCAGGGTGACCAGCAGGTCGAGCTTGCCCTGGGGCGCATCGGCATGCCAGGTCACCTCTTCGGGCTTGGCGTCATCGGGGCCCAGGTCCTTGCCTTGCACGCCGTTGTCGGTGCCCAGCAGGTGCTTGCAGAAGTACTCATGGCCCTTGCCGCTGGAGCCCAGCAGGTTGCTGCGCCAGACAAACAGGTTGCGCGGCCAGTTCTCGGGCGCGTCGGGGTCTTCGCAGCTCATCGCCAGGCTGCCGCTTTGCAGGCCCTGGGCCACATAGTCGCGCGGCGCCAGGTTGGCGGCATCGGCGGCGGCCGCTATCGACAAGGGGTTGGTCTTGAGCTGCGGCGCGCTGGGCAGCCAGCCCATGCGCTCGGCGCGCACGTTGTAATCGATCATGCTGCCGCCGTACTGGCTGCGGTCGGCCAGGGGGCTGACGATCTCTTCAAGGCCCAGCTTCTCGTAGCGCCACTGGTCGGTATGGGCGTAGAAGAAGCTGGTCGAGTTCTGCTGGCGTGGTGGGCGTGCCCAATCGAGCGCAAAGGCGAGCGCCGTCCAGCCGGTCTGTGGGCGCAGCTTTTCCTGGCCCACATAGTGCGACCAGCCGCCGCCGCTTTGGCCCACGCAGCCGCAGAGCATCAGCAGGTTGATGACGCCCCGGTAGTTCATGTCGCAGTGGTACCAGTGGTTCATCGCTGCGCCGATGATGACCATGGACTTGCCCTGGGTCTTGTCGGCATTGGCGGCAAACTCGCGCGCCACCATCGTGATCTGCTCGCGCGGCACGCCGGTGATGCTCTCGGCCCAGGCGGGCGTGTAGGCGGCATCGTCGTCATAGCTGGCAGCGCCGCTGCCCAGCCCCCGGTTGATGCCGTATTGCGCGGCCTGCAGGTCGAACACGGTGGCCACCAGGGCCTCGTGGTACTCACCATCGTTGCCCAGACGCAGGCGCACGGCCGGCACCTTGGCGCGGCTCACATCGCCTTGCTGTTCGTTGGCCGTGAAGTGCGGCGTGGCAATGCCGCCAAAGTACGGAAAGCCGACATCGACAATCTCATGGGCCTGGCTGCCGTCTTCCAGCACCGAGAGCTTGAGGCGGACCTCGTCGCCATGGCGCGCCTCCTTGGCCTCCAGGTTCCACTTGCCCGCGTCGCCCCGGCCCTCGGCGCCCCAGCGAAAGCCGATCGAGCCATGGGGCAGCACGGCGCGGCCCTGGCTGTCAAAGGCCATGGTCTTCCACTCGGGGTTGTTGTCCTGGCCGAGCTTGCCGTTGAAATCGCTGGCGCGCAGGTAGCGGCCAGGCACCTGCACCACGCTGCCATCGGCCAGGGTCTGGCTCTCGAGCAGCACCAGCATCGGCAGGTCGGTGTAGCGGCGCGCGTAGCCGTCAAAGTAGTCGCTGCGCTTGTCGAAGTAGAACTCCTTGAACGCCACATGGCCCATGGCCATCGCCAGCGCCGCATCGGTGCCCTGCTTGGGGTGCAGCCAGACATCGGAGAGCTTGGCCACCTCGCTGTAGTCGGGGGTCACGGCCACGGTCTTGGCGCCCTTGTAGCGCACCTCGGTGAAGAAGTGGGCATCGGGCGTGCGCGTCTGCGGCACGTTCGAGCCCCAGGCAATGATGTAGCTGCTGTTGTACCAGTCGGCCGATTCGGGCACGTCGGTCTGCTCGCCCCAGACTTGGGGGCTGGCCGGTGGCAGGTCGCAGTACCAGTCGTAAAAGCTCATGCAGACGCCACCGATCAGGCTCAGGTAGCGGCTGCCGGCCGCGTAGCTGACCATGCTCATCGCCGGGATGGGCGAGAAGCCGATGATGCGGTCCGGCCCGTGTTGCTTGATGGTGTAGACGTTGGCAGCGGCCACCAGCTGGTTGACCTCGTCCCAGGTCGAGCGCACAAAGCCGCCCAAACCACGCACCTGCTGGTAGTCGCGGCGTGCGGCATCGTCCTGCGCAATCAGGGCCCAGGCATCGACCGGCGTTTTGGCCACCTGGAGCGCCGCGCGCCAGCGCTCGAGCAAGCGGCCCCGCACCATCGGGTACTTGACCCGGTTGGCGCTGTACAGGTACCAGCTGTAGCTGGCGCCCCGGGCGCAGCCGCGCGGCTCGTGGTTGGGCATGTCCCAGCGCGTGCGCGGGTAGTCGGTCTGCTGGGTTTCCCAGGTGACGATGCCGCCTTTGACATAGATCTTCCAGGAGCAGGAGCCCGTGCAGTTGACGCCATGGGTGCTGCGCACGATCTTGTCATGTGCCCAGCGGGCGCGGTAGGCGTCCTCCCAGGTGCGGTCTTCGCCGGTGGTGCGGCCGTGGCCGCCGGCAAAGCTCTCCTTGGGCAGGCGAAAGTGGGTGAGTCGGTCGAGGAAATGGCTCATAACGGTTCTCTTTCTCGTGGGGTCCAGGCTCTGGAGCCTTTAGCAGGGCATCGCGGCGTTGCGGCGGGCATAGCACCACCAGGTCACCACGGCGCACAGCAGATAGAAGGCAGAAAACACCCACAGCGCGGCCTCGGGCCCGCCGGTGGATGCGATCGAGCTGCCATAGCTCTTGGGAATGAAAAAGCCCCCGTAGGCACCCAGTGCGCCGGCAAAGCCGACGGCGGCGGCGCCCAGCACATTGCCTTCCTTGAGGGCGGCGGCCTGCGAGGCCGCATCCTTGCCCGCGCCTTGCGTGGCCAGCTGGTTGAAGATCACGGGGATCATGCGGAAGGTGGAGCCATTGCCGATGCCGGTGGTGACAAACAGCACCAGGAACATCAGAAAAAAGCCGGTGAAGCTGCCCGCCTGCGGCCCCCAGGCCAGCGCATAGCTGCCCGTGCCCTTGGGCAGAAACCACAGCACGCCCAGCACGGCCAGCGCCATCACCAGAAAGTTCCAGAACGTGACCACCCCGCCACCGACCTTGTCGGCCAGCCAGCCACCAAAGGGCCGCACCAGCGCGCCCACCAGCGGGCCCAGCCAGGCGTAGGCCAGCGGATTGACGGCGGGGAACAGGCCCTTGATCAGCAGCGGAAAGCCGGCGGCAAAGCCGATGAAGGAGCCAAAGGTGCCCAGGTAGAGCAGGCACATGATCCAGTTGTGGGGCTGCACAAAGATGGCGGCCTGCGCAGCCACCGAGGCCTTGGCATCGGCCACATCGTTCATCCCGAACCAGGCAACGACCGAGGTCAGCGCAATCCAGGGCACCCAGATGAAGGCGGCGTTCTGCATCCAGACCTGGACCTGCACCCCGCCCTGGCTGATGGTCTGCGGCTCACCGCCAAAGATGCCCAGCAGGCCGACGGTGACGACGATGGGGCTCAGGAACTGCACCACCGACACGCCCAGGTTGCCCAGGCCGGCATTGACGCCCAGCGCCGAGCCCTTGCGGTCCTTGGGGAAGAAGTAGCTGATGTTGGCCATGCTGGAGCTGAAATTGCCCCCGCCCAGGCCGCACAGCAGCGCCAGGATCAGCATCGTCGGGTAGGGTGTGGCCGGGTCCTGCACGGCCACGCCGATGCCGATCGCCGGGATCAGCAGGCTGGCAGTGGAGATCGCCGTCCAGCGCCGGCCGCCCACCAGCGGCACCATGAAGGAGTAGAAGATGCGCAAGGTGGCACCCGACAGCGCAGGCGCGGCCGCCAGCCAGAACAGCTGGTTGGTGGAGTACTGAAAGCCCAGGCCCGGCAGGCTGACGGCGACCACGCTCCAGACCTGCCAGACGGCAAAGGCCAGGAACAGGGCCGGCACGGAGATCCACAAATTGAGCTTGGCGATGGCCTCGCCCTCCTTTTCCCAGAAGGCCTTGTCCTCCGGGGTCCAGATCGTCAAGGTGCTGCCGCGGCGCGGCGCAGAGGGGGTGTTGCTTGTCATGGAGAGTCTTTCCAGCAGAAATCGATGGCGGCTGTCAGGCCTTGCGGCCCGCAGCGGGGCCCATCACATCGGTGCGGCGCACCTCGGTCCAGTACATCCAGATCAGCGAGACCCAGACCACGCCGTAGAGCAGCATGAAAGCACTGGAGCGCAGGCCCGTCAGGTCGAGCAGCAGGCCGAACAGGATGGGCAGCACAAAGCCGCCCAGGCCGCCGGCCAGGCCCACGATGCCGCTGATGGCACCGATGTTGTCGGGGTAGTCGTTGCCGATGTACTTGAAGACGCTGGCCTTGCCGAACGCAAAGGCCACGCCCAGCACACCCATCAGCGCGGTGAAGCTGTAGACGTTCAGGCCCAGGTGGAAGGTCTGGGGGCCGTTGACCGTGGCAATCGTGAAATCGGTCTGCGGGTAGCTCAGCAGGAACAGGCAGACCCAGCTCACCCACATCACCCACCAGGTGACCTTGTGGGCGCCGTATTTGTCGGACAGCACACCGCCAATGGCGCGCAGCACGCCGCCGGGCAGCGAAAAGCAGGCCGCGAGCAAGGCGGCGACACGGATGTCGAGGCCGTACTCGCCCACGTAGTACTGCACCATCCACAGCGCCAGCGCCACATAGCCACCAAAGACGATGCTGTAGTACTGGCAGTACTTGAGCACGCGCGGGTCCTTCAAGGCCTGCAGCTGGTCGACAAAGCGGACGTTGTTGGCGACCAGGTGGCGCGGGTCATGCGCGCTGAACAGCCAGAACAGCACCACGGTGCCGGCCAGAATGGCCGCGTAGACCTGGGGCACCAGCGCCCAGCCGCCCGCCACCAACAGCGCCGGGGCCAGAAACTTGTTGACGGCCGAGCCGGAGTTACCCGCGCCATAGACGCCCATGGCCATGCCCTGGCGGCTCTTGGGAAACCAGCGCGCCACATAGGGCGTGCCCACCGAGAACGAGCCGCCAGCGAGACCGACAAACAGGCCGATGACGAGGAACTGCCAGTACTGCGTGGCGTAGGCCATGAGCCAGACGGCCGGCACGGTGACGGCCATCAGCACGGTCATCACGGTGCGGCCGCCAAAGCGGTCCGTCCAGATGCCCAGCGGCACCCGCACCAGCGAGCCCGAGAGCACCGGCATGGCGGTGAGCAGGCCGAACTCGGTCGCGTTCAGGCCCAGTTGCTGCTTGAGCGGGATGCCGATGACGCCGAACATCATCCACACCATGAAGCAGACGGTGAAGGCCAGCGTGCTGACGGCGAGCACGCTCCAGGCCTGGCGCGAGACAGCAGGAGGGGCAGTGGCGGAATCCATGGTGGGGGCAGATGTTGTTGGTCTGCCCCTACTGTGCTGCGCCAGCGCGCAGCGCACCATCCACCGGTTAGCGCATCAGGCCGCGCCGCAAGAACGATGGCCTGCGCCCTGCCATCGTTCTGAAGAACTACGGCGCCGCTTTTCTCGGCAGCGCCTGATGTGCATCAAACCGGCCATGCAGCCTGGCCGGCATGATGCCCGGTTGCTCAGGCCAGATCGACCTGCATGCCCACGGCGCGCAGCTTGTCCACCACCTCATCGATATGCGCCTTGCTGCGGGTCTGCAGCACGATGTCGATCTCGGTGTTTTGCGCGGCCAGCTTGGTGAAGGCGCGCTGGTGGTGCACCTCTTCGATGTTGGCGCCCGCCTCGGCCACGATGGCCGTGATGCGCGCGAGCATGCCGGGCACATCGCGCGAGCTGATGCGCAGGCGCGCCAGCCGCCCCGAGCGCACCATGCCGCGCTGGATGATGGAGGCCAGCAGCAGCGGATCGATATTGCCGCCCGACAGCACCAGGCCCACCTTTTGGCCGGCAAAGCGCTCGGGGTAGCGCAGCAGCGCCGCCAGCCCCACCGATCCCGCGCCCTCGACCAGGGTCTTTTCAATCTCCAGCAGCATCAGCACCGCCTGCTCGATATCGCTCTCCTCGACCAGTACCAGGTCGTCCACCGTGCGGGCGACGATCTCGCGCGTGATCAGGCCGGCCGTCGCCACGGCAATGCCTTCGGCCATCGTCGAGACGCCCACGGGCAGGTCCTGGTGCTGCACCGCATTGACCATGCTGGGAAAGCGCGAGGTCTGTACGCCCACCACCTGGATGCTGGGCTTGACGGCCTTGGCGGCCGTGGCCATGCCGGCGATCAGGCCCCCGCCGCCCACGGCGACCAGCAAGGTGTCCAGGTCGGGCTGGTCTTCGAGCATCTCCAGCGCCAAGGTGCCCTGGCCGGCGGCAATGTCGGCATCGTCAAAGGGGTGCACAAACACCAGCTTCTGGTCCTCGGCCATCGCATAGGCATGGGCGCGGGCCTCTTCCAGCGTGTCGCCATGCAGCACCACCTCGGCACCAAAGCTGCGCGTGCGCTCGACCTTGACGCCCGGCGTGAAGCGCGGCATCACGATCACCGCCCGCACCCCCAGCTGCTGCGCATGGTAGGCCACGCCCTGGGCATGGTTGCCCGCGCTCATTGCAATCACGCCCCGTGCGCGCTGCTCGGCGTTGAGCTGCATCAGCTTGTTGCAGGCACCGCGCTCCTTGAAGGCCGCCGTGAACTGCAGGTTCTCGAACTTGAGGTAGACCTTGGCACCCACGATCTGGGACAGGGTGTGGGAGTAGAGGCAGGGCGTGCGCTCGACCTTGCCTTGGATGCGCTGGGCGGCGTCGCGGATGTCTTGAATGCTGAGCATGGGATGACTCGCTGGAGGGTGGGCCGCCCGGCCAGGGGGCGGCAGTGGTGATGGGTTCCGTATCCGGGGTGCCGGGCTTCAGTCGGCGCTTGCCGGCTGGTAGACATGGTCAAAAAACGCCTGCTCCAGCGCCACCGCGCGGCTGAAATAATCGGCCGCCTCGGCACGCGCGTCGGGCTCGATGCTCTCGCCCATGCGGTCGAGCTCAGCGCGCAGCCAGCCCACAAAATCGCGGAAGAAGTCGTTGGCGTGCAGGCTGATCCATTCGGCATGTTCAAAGCGCGGCGGCAGGGTCTGGCCGGGCTGGTCAAAGCCATCCAGGTACAGGCCTTCGGCCACGCAGAGCACGGCCAGGCAGTTGGCGTATTTCTGGCTGCGCGCGGCCTGCCCCATCAGCGCCTGGAACTGCACCGTGGGCAGCGTCAGCGGCGGCGTCTCGCGCTCCTGCTGGGACACGTCCAGCGCGTCAAAGCTGCGCTGGAAATAGGTGTTCTCATCGCTGGTGATCATCGCCGCAAACTGCGCCAGGCGCACGCGCGGCGCAAAGCTATCGGCGCTGGCGATGGCCGCGCCCAAGAGCGCCACAAACTGGTTGATGAACTGGTAGTCCTGCACCAGGTAGCGGCGCAGCACCGCGTCATCCAAGCTGCCGGCCCGCATCTCGCCAATGAAGCGGTGCTGGATGCAGGCATCCCAAACGGGCTGGTTCAACGCTTGAAGCGCATCGGAAAAACGGTCAGTCATGGTGGGTGGCAGAGGCTGCAACGGCGAAGAGGGCCATTGTGCCGCAACAGCCTTGTGCCTGCGCACCATCCTTGTGATGCGCTATGATTTTTGCACATCCCCACCCTCTCCCTCTGTTACCGAAAGACGAGCATGACCTCTGCCATCGACCGCCGCCACGTCGGCGCCCGCCTGTCCGAAATCGCCATCCACAACGGCACCGTCTACCTGGCCGGCCAGATCCCCGAGAACAACCCCGGCGCCGATATCGTCACCCAGACCCAGGAAGTGCTGGGCCATATCGACCGCCTGCTGGGCGAGGCCGGATCGAGCAAGGCCAGCATCCTGCAGTGCCAGATCTACCTGACCGACATCAGCGAGATCGGCCAGATGAACAGCGTCTGGGACGCCTGGGTGGCCCCCGGCCACACGCCGCCCCGCGCCACCGTGCAGGCGACGCTGGGCAACCCGGCCTACAAGATCGAAGTGGTGGTGGTCGCCGCCGTCGACAAGGCCTGATCGGCACGCGCTGGCCCTGCCGAAAAACCTGTTCATAGGCTGCGTTGAACGCAGCATTCCTTGCATACAAAGCCTGTCTTGCAACTTGCATGGCAGGCTTTTTGCTTGTGTCTCCCAGGCTGCACAAGTCGGTGAACGCTCACGGGTAATCCCTGTTCACTGATCGGTATGTGCATGGGTACATTTTGCATACAAGAAATTTACAACTTGTATACAAACCGAAAAGGAATGCGTATGCGTCGTTTTGTCAGATCGCTGTTCGGGCAGGTGGTGGTGGCTCTTATCGTGGGGGTCCTCATCGGCCTGCTGTTGCCGGAATGGGCCGTCAAGCTCAAACCTTTGGGCGATGGTTTCATCAAGCTCATCAAGATGATCATCCCGGTGCTGGTGTTCTGCGTGGTGGTGCATGGCATCGCGGGCGCAGGCGACCTCAAGCGCGTGGGCCGGGTCGGCGTCAAGGCGCTGATCTACTTCGAGGTGCTCACCACCATCGCGCTGGTGCTGGGCCTGGTGCTGGCCTTTGTGTTCCAACCTGGTGCAGGCATGAACGTGGACCCGAGCAAGCTCGATGCCTCGGCCATGAGCGCTTACGCCAGCAATGCCGACAAGCTGACCAGCGGCGGCACGGTCGACTTCCTGATGAAGCTGATCCCCACCACCGTGGTGCAGGCCTTTGCCACCGGCGATGTGCTGCAGGTGCTGCTGTTTGCCGTGCTGTTTGGCTGCGGGCTGACCATGCTGGGCGAGCGCGGCGCGCCGGTGAGCCTGCTGATCGACACGATGTCGCATGTGCTGTTCAAGGTGATGGGCATCATCATCAAGCTCGCGCCGCTGGGCGTGCTGGGCGCGATTGCCTTTACCGTTGGCCAGTACGGCGTGGGCTCGCTCAAGCAGCTGGGCATGCTGGTATTGCTGTTCTATGTGGCCGTCGCCTTCTTTGTGTTTGTGGTGCTGGGCTTTGCGATGCGCGTCTCGGGTTTCAGCCTCATCAAGCTGCTGCGCTACCTGCGTGAAGAGCTGATGGTCGTGTTTGCCACCACCTCGTCGGACAGCGTGCTGCCCCAGATCATGGCCAAGCTGCGCCACCTGGGCATCCGCGACTCCACCGTCGGCCTGGTGATCCCCACCGGCTACTCCTTCAACCTCGATGCATTCTCGATCTACATCACCTTGGCGGCGGTCTTCATTGCCCAGGCCACCAATACGCCGATCTCGATGACCGATCTGCTGACCATCCTGGCCATTGCGCTGGTCACCTCCAAGGGCGCACACGGCGTGCCCGGCTCGGCGATTGTGGTGCTGGCCGCCACCTTGCATGCGATCCCCGCCATCCCGGCCATCGGCCTGGTGCTGGTGCTGTCGGTGGACTGGTTCATGGGCATTGCCCGCGCGCTGGGCAACCTGATCGGCAACTGCGTGGCCACCGTGGCGATTGCCTCCTGGGAGGGCGATATCGACCGCGAACGGGCCCATAAGGTGCTCAATGGCGAGAAACTACCGCAAGACACGGCACAATCGGAGCTGTCTACACCCCACGCCTGAGCCCATGACTGCTGTCAGCCCCACCACCATTGCAGAACGCGTCGTCGAAGCCATCCTCGCGCAGAAGCTCTCGCCCGGGGAGCGCCTGGGAGAGCAGGCGCTGGCGGACAACTTCTCGGTCAGCCGCACCCTCGTGCGTGAGGCGCTGATGCAGCTGCAGGCGCGCGGCTTTGTGCAGGTGCAGCCGCGCCGGGGCTGGTATGTGGTGCAGCCCAGTGCCGAGGAGGCACGCGACGCCTTTGCCGCCCGGCGCATCATCGAGGCGGGCATCCTGGAGACCGCAGGCCGCCCGATGCAGCAGGTGATCCGCCAGCTGCGCCTGCATATCGACGAGGAGCAGCGCGCCATCCAGGGCGCCGACGCGGCCACGCGCGCCTTTCTGCTGGCCGATTTCCATGTCTGCCTGGCCGAGAACATGGGCCACCGCCTGCTGGCCGATACCCTGCGCGACCTGACCGCCCGCACCACGCTGGCAGCGACGCTCTACCAGTCCGACCACAGCGCCGAGCAGTCCTGCGCGGACCACGCCAGCATTGTCGAGGCGCTGGAGCGGGGCGATGCCGAGCAGGCCCGCGCACTGATGCTGGCCCATATCGGCAATGTCGAAGAAGCGCTGGAGACCACGCCCCCGCCCCCAGAGACCGCACCGGGCGAGCGCCTGCGTGCCACCCTGAGCCCCGTGCAGCGCTGATGCCCGAGCCACACATGCGGCCGCGCAAGAGCGGCGGGCCGGTCAAACGCCTCAAGCCTGCCAGGCCCGCAAACCCGGCCGGCCCGCCCCGGCTGTTGGGTTTTCACAAGCCCTATGGCGTTGTCAGCCAGTTCACGCCCGAGGGGCGCTGGCAAGGCCTGAAAGACTTTATCGACGTGCCCGGCGTCTATGTCGCCGGCCGGCTCGATGGCGACAGCGAAGGCCTGCTGCTGCTGACCAACGACGGCCAGCTGCAGGCCCGCATTGCCGATCCGCGCCACAAGATGGCCAAGACCTACTGGGTGCAGGTCGAAGGCATTCCCGATGCCGCTGCCTTGCAGCAGCTGCGCGATGGCGTGGCCCTGAAAGACGGCAAGACCCTGCCGGCCCAGGTGCGCATGCTCGACCCGCAGCCTGCGATGTGGCCCCGCCACCCGCCCATCCGCGTGCGCCAGAGCGTGCCCGATTGCTGGATCGAGCTCATCATCCGCGAAGGCCGCAACCGCCAGGTGCGGCGCATGACCGCCGCCGTCGGCCACCCTACGCTGCGCCTGGTGCGCATGGCCATTGGCCCCTACACGCTCGATGGGCTGGAGCCCGGGCAGTGGACAGATCTGGCGCTGTAAAAAGCCGCCGCGCCAGGCCTCATTGCGCCAGCAGCGGCAATGCATCCAAAGCCTCTTGCCCCGAGGGCAGGGCCACCGCCTGCCAGCCACCACGCCGGGGCCAGGGCCGGTAGTACGCCGGCGGCAACACCTCCACCTGCTCGATCTGCCCTTGCAGCTGCGCGCCCAGCGCTTGCAAGGCCTGGCTGCGCTGCTGCGCGCAGGCCTGCACCTGTGCCCACTGCGCGCGCC
>NZ_KE148602.1:253-9289 GCF_000410635.1 Comamonas sp. B-9 | reverse complement strand
GCCGCACCGCTGCCGCCCGGCCAGCAGGCAGCCGGCCTTATCGCGCCCCTGCGCGCGTCCGAAATGGCCGAAGTGGCCGAAGGGCTAACAGCCAGCGCCGAGACCTTGGGCCTGCGCGTCCAGGTGGAGCGCTACGAGCGCCAGCTGCTCAGCGCCAGCCTGGCCCGCCATAACGGCAACTGGGCGGCAGCCGCGCGCGAGCTGCAACTGGACCGCGCCAACCTGCAGCGACTGGCCAAGCGGCTGGGGGTGGAGCGCTGAGCCGTCAATGCACCCATCGCCTAAACAACAAAAAGCCTCCGCGCCAGCAAGACGCGGAGGCTTTTTAGCTTGTGAGTAGTGTCGTTTACTGGCCCTTGACGCCCAGCAGTTCCACTTCAAAGTTCAAGGTGGCGTTCGGCGGGATCACGCCGCCTGCGCCACGGGCGCCATAGGCAATGGAGGCCGGGCAGGTCAGCTTGGCCTTGCCGCCAACCTTCATCAGCTGCAGCCCTTCGGTCCAGCAGGGGATCACGCCACCCAGCGAGAACTCGATCGGCTCACCGCGCTTGTAGGAGCTGTCAAACTCCTTGCCGCTGTCGGGGAAGGTGCCCTTGTAGTGCACCTTGACGGTATCTTCCTTCTTGGGGCTGGCGCCAGTGCCGTCCTTGATGCTTTCAAACACCAGGCCGCTCTTGGTCGTCACAGGCTTGCTTTGTGCCTGGGCGAAGCCGGCGGTCAAGGCGATGGCAGCGAACAAGGCGCTGGCGGTCAATGCTTTCATGGCGAAATCCAATCCAATGTTCTTCAAACAAAACCAGCATTCTGCACCTGGATGCCAGGCACAGAACGCGTTAAAAACACAAGTTAACCCTTGATACCCAAACCATCGAGCGCCTGGCGCAGATGGCCCACGGTGCGATCGACGTTGTGCCATTTGTCGAGGCCAAACAGGCCGATGCGGAAGGTCTTGAACTCCGGCCCTTCGTCGCACATCAGCGGCACGCCAGCGGCGGTCTGCAGGCCCACGCTGGCGAACTTCTTGCTGTTCTGGATCTCGGGGTCGCTGGTGAAGCTGACGACCACGCCGGGCGCCTCAAAACCTGGCGCCGCCACACTCGGAAAGCCGCGCGCCTTGAGCAGTGCGCGCACTTCCTTGCCCAGCTGGGTCTGTTCCTCGCGCAGCTTGTCCAAGCCATAGGCCTCGGCCTCCTGCATCACCTTGCTCAGCTGCACCAGCGAATCGGTGGGCATGGTCGCGTGGTAGGCATGCTGGCCCTTTTCGTAGCCCTCGGCAATCTGCATCCACTTCTTCAGGTCGCAAGAGAAGCTGCTGCTCTTGGTATCTTCGATGGCCTTGCGCGCGCGCTCGGACAGCATCACCATCGCGCAGCAAGGCGGGCCGCTCCAGCCCTTTTGCGGCGCGGTGATCAGCACATCGACACCGGTCTTTTGCATGTCCACCCAGATGGCGCCGCTGGCCACGCAGTCGAGCACCATCAGCGCGCCGACCTCATGCGCGGCGGCGCTGATGGTCTGGATGTAGTCGTCGGGCAGCACAATGCCGCTGGCCGTCTCGACATGCGGGGCAAACACCACCTGGGGCTTTTCCTTGCGGATCGCGGCGGCTACTTCTTCGGCCGGGCATGGGGCCCAGGCATCTTGCGGGCCCGTGCCCTGGGGGCGGGCCTTGCAAATGACAGCACTGCCGCCCAGGCCGCCTTCGTCGAAAATCTGCGTCCAGCGGTAGCTGACCCAGCCATTGCGCACAATCAGCACCTTGGCGCGGTTGGCAAACTGGCGGGCGACGGCCTCCATACCAAAGGTGCCGCTGCCCGGCACGATCACGGCCGTGTGTGCGTGGTAGGTGGTCTTGAGGATGCGCAGCACCTCGCCCATCACACCGATGAAGCGGTGCGACATGTGGTTGAGCGCGCGGTCGGTGTAGACCACCGAAAACTCCAACAGGCCATCGGGGTCAACGTCGGGTAGCAATCCTGGCATGGGGGTCTCCTGTCTATTTGAGGGGGTACACAGAACAATCGGGGGCCAGCTTAGCACGCAGCTTCAAGCGCTGCTGCGGGCTGGCGGGTTGGCAGAGGGGACCCTTCAGTGGGCGCTGCCGTAGTCGCGCTGGCCAAAGATGCCGCTGCCCACACGCACCATCGTCGAGCCGGCCTCAACGGCGGCCGGCAGATCGGCCGTCATGCCCAGCGAGATGGTGTCCCACTGCGCCAGCTGCGGCAGGCCCAGTGCGGCGATGTCATCGAACACGGCCTTGACGCGCTGGTGCACGGCCAGCTGGGCGGCAAAGTCGGGCAGCACATCGGGGATGCTCATCACGCCGCGCAGCTGCAGCTGGGGCAACTGCGCAATCTGCTGCACCAGCGCCGCGGCTTCGGCCGGCGCGACGCCAGACTTGGTGATGCCGCCATCGACATTGAGCTGGATGCAGATCTGAAGCGGTGCCAGCTGCGCGGGCCGCTGGGCGGAGAGGCGCTCGGCCGTCTTGAGCCGGTCCACCGTATGCACCCAGTCAAAGTGCTCGGCCACCAGGCGCGTCTTGTTGCTCTGGATCGGGCCAATGCAGTGCCAGATGAGGCCCTGGTCCTTCCAGCTGTCATGCTCGGCAAAGTAGCGGATCTTCTCGACCGCTTCCTGGATGTAGTTTTCGCCAAAGGCGCGCTGGCCGGTTTCGGCCGCCTCGGCAATGGCGTCCACGCCAAAGGTCTTGGAGACGGCCAGCAGCTGCACGCTGCCCTCGGGCCGGCCGCTGGCACGACAGGCGTTGTCGATTTGCAGGCGAACCTGCTGAATTTTTTCGGGAATCGTGCTCATAATGTAAAAATATGCACGGCCTTGGAACTGGTTGACAACGAGGCCTTGCACGCAAAGCGTACCAAAACAACGAGGGAACTGCAGTGGATATCACCCAATTGCTGGCATTCAGTGTCAAAAATAAAGCGTCGGACTTGCACCTGTCTGCAGGCCTGCCGCCGATGATCCGGGTCCATGGCGATGTGCGCCGCATCAATGTCGATCCGCTGGACCACAAACAGGTCCATGCGATGGTCTACGACATCATGAGCGATGCCCAGCGCAAGCAGTATGAAGAGTTTCTCGAGGTCGACTTCTCGTTCGAGATCGAAGGCCTGGCCCGTTTCCGCGTCAATGCCTTCAACCAGAACCGCGGCTCCGGTGCCGTGTTCCGGACCATTCCGAGCAAGATCCTGACCCTGGAGCAGCTCAACGCCCCCAAGATCTTTGCCGACCTGTCGCTCAAGCCGCGCGGCCTGGTGCTGGTGACCGGGCCGACCGGCTCGGGCAAGTCCACCACCTTGGCGGCCATGGTCAACTACCTCAACGAAAACGAGTACGGCCACATCCTGACGGTGGAAGACCCGATCGAATTCGTGCACGAGTCCAAGAAATGCCTGATCAACCAGCGCGAAGTGGGCCCGCAGACGCTGTCGTTCAGCGCAGCGCTGCGCTCTGCGCTGCGTGAAGACCCGGACGCGATCCTGGTGGGCGAAATGCGTGACCTGGAAACCATCCGCCTGGCGATGACGGCCGCGGAAACCGGCCACTTGGTGTTCGGCACCCTGCACACCTCCAGCGCCGCCAAGACCATTGACCGGATCATCGACGTCTTCCCCGCCGAAGAAAAGGAAATGGTCCGCGCGATGCTGTCCGAATCGCTGCAGGCCGTGATCTCCCAGACCCTGTGCAAGACCAAGGACGGCCAGGGCCGCGTGGCCGCCCACGAGATCATGCTGGGCACGCCCGCGATCCGCAACCTGATCCGCGAGGCCAAGGTCGCGCAGATGTATTCCACCATCCAGACCAGCAACAGCATGGGCATGCAGACCTTGGACCAGAACCTGACCGACCTGGTGCGCCGCAATGTGATCAGCCCAGCCGAGGCCCGCGCCAAGGCGAAGACGCCGGAGAACTTCCCGGGCTGATCGCCGCAGTCACCAACTGACAAACGGTTGCACGAAGGGCACCAGCGGTCATTGCCAGTACCGCAGGTGCCCTTTATGCTTTGCGGGATCAAAGGAGACCCTGGGCCATGAACCGCTTGCATTCCGCATCCCCGGCAGACGATGCCGCCGAGGCAGACACCGGCTTCTTCCTCCATGGTTTCCAGCAGGCCAGCACGTCGGAGGTCCCCTATGTGCTCTGGAGCCAGCGCCGCAAGGCCATCCACGCCCAGCTGCTGGCCCCGGCCGACCCGGCCACGGCGCTGCGCATGGTCTGGGCCCAGGATGCGGCGCTGTCCCTGCTGCAATCGCCCTTTATCGACCAGATGGTGCAGTACCTGGAGTTCTACCAGGTGCCGGCCGGGCAAACCCTGATCCAGCAAGGCGAGCTGGGCGACTACCTGCTGATCGTGCTGAGCGGCCAGGTACGGGTCGATCGGCAACTCGCCAATGGCCAGAGCGTGCATCTGGCCGACACCCACCCCGGCGAAGTGCTGGGCGAAATGTCTCTGTTTGACAGCAGTCCGCGTTTTTCTTCGTGCACCACCACCACCGACTGTGCACTGGCCGTGCTGAAGGCCGATACACTGGATGCCATGATGGAGTTGGACGCGTCCACGGCCGCCTATTTGCTGGCCTTGTTCACGCGCAAACTCTCCACGCGGCTGCGGCAGACCAGCGCCCGGATCGAGCCCTGAGCCCCTCAGGGCGGCCGTTCCCAGGGCGCTTCTGCTGCATCCGCAACAATAACGGAGCGCAGAGAGGATTGTCATGGAACGGGATCAGGCCAGTAAGTTCATCAACGACCTGTTGAAGCTGATGGTGCAGCGCAATGGCAGCGATTTGTTCATTACCGCTGACTTTCCGCCGGCCATCAAGATCGATGGCAAGGTCACCAAGGTCTCCAGCCAGCCGCTGTCGCCCACCCACTCGCTGACGCTGGCCCGCTCGATCATGAGCGACAAGCAGGTCGCCGAGTTCGAAAAGACCAAGGAATGCAATTTCGCGATCTCGCCCTCGGGCATCGGGCGCTTCCGGGTCAATGCCTTCATGCAGCAAGGCCATGTGGGTCTGGTGCTGCGGACCATTCCATTGACCCTGCCAACGATTGACGGCCTGGGCGTGCCCCAGGTGCTCAAGGACCTGGCGATGACCAAGCGCGGCCTGTGCATCATGGTGGGCGCCACCGGCTCGGGCAAGTCCACCACCTTGGCGGCGATGGTCGACTGGCGCAACGAGAACTCCCACGGCCACATCATCACCGTCGAAGACCCGGTGGAATTTGTCCACCCGCACAAGAACTGCATCGTGACCCAGCGCGAAGTGGGCCTGGACACCGACAACTGGGAGGCAGCGCTGAAAAACACCTTGCGCCAGGCGCCCGACGTCATCTTGATGGGCGAAATCCGCGACCGCGAAACCATGGAGCACGCGGTGGCCTTTGCCGAAACCGGTCACCTGTGCCTGGCCACCCTGCACGCCAACAGCGCCAACCAGGCGCTCGACCGGATCATCAACTTCTTCCCCGAAGAGCGCCGCGCGCAGCTGCTGATGGACCTGTCGCTCAACTTGCGCGGCCTGGTGTCGCAGCGCCTTTTGAGCAAGCAGGACAGCAAGGGGCGGGTGGCTGCGGTGGAAGTGATGCTCAACTCGCCGCTGATCTCCGACATGATCTTCAAGGGCGAGGTGGGCGAGATCAAGGAGATCATGAAGAAAAGCCGCAACCTGGGCATGCAGACCTTTGACCAGGCGCTGTTTGACCTCTACGAGGCCAACATGATCACCTACGAAGACGCGCTGCGCAACGCCGACTCGGTCAACGACCTGCGCCTGCAGATCAAGCTGGGCAGCCAGCGCGCCAAGCGCAGCGACCTGGCCGAGGGCACGGAGCACCTGACAATCGTTTAAGCTGTCAGCGTTTTGGGTTTTCAGCGACACGGCACCCAGGCCCGCCTTGGGTGCCGCTCTTTTTGGAGTCACCACAATGGCATCGAGTATTCAAGCACGCAGCTATGACAGCACCCCTTCCCTGAACGTCGCCTTCCTGGGCCTGGGCGTCATGGGCTACCCCATGGCGGGCCACTTGGCCCAGGCCGGGCACGCGGTCACCGTCTACAACCGCACCGCGCAAAAGGCGCAAGGCTGGTGCGACGAATTTGCCAGCTCCAAGGCACCCCGCCATGCGGCCACGCCGCGCGAGGCCGTTGCCGGCGCCGACATCGTGTTCTGCTGCGTCGGCAATGACGATGACCTGCGCTCGGTCGTACTGGGCGCCGATGGCGCGCTGGCCGGCATGAAGCCCGGCGCCATCTTTGTCGACCACACCACCGCCTCGGCCAATGTGGCCCGCGAGCTGTATGCCGCGGCCCAGGCCCAGGGCCTGCACTTTATCGATGCGCCCGTCTCCGGCGGCCAGGCCGGTGCCGTCAACGGCCAGCTCACCGTCATGTGCGGTGGCGATGAGGCCGTGTTCAACACCGTCAAGCCGGTGGCCATGGCCTTCTCGCGCGCCTTCACCTTGCTGGGCAGCAGCGGCGCGGGCCAGCTGGCCAAGATGGTCAACCAGATCTGTATCGCCGGTGTCGTGCAAGGCCTGTCCGAGGCGATTGCCTTTGGCATGAATGCCGGCCTGGACATGCCCCAGGTGCTGGATGTGGTCAGCAAGGGCGCAGCGCAAAGCTGGCAGATGGAAAACCGGGGCAAGACCATGGTCGAGGGCAAGTTCGACTTTGGCTTTGCCGTGGACTGGATGCGCAAGGACCTGGGCCTGGTGCTCGACGAGGCCAAGCGCAATGGCTCGCGCCTGCCGCTCACGGCCCTGGTCGACCAGTTCTATGCCGATGTGCAGCAATCGGGTGGCAACCGCTGGGATACGTCGAGCCTGATCACCCGCCTGGGCAAAAAAGCCTGAAACGGATCACCCCATGCAAAAAGGCCGCTGATGCGGCCTTTTTGCTGGAGGATCTGTGCAGATCAGGGCTTGGTCGTGAAACCATCGTTGAGCGGCTGCACCGGCGTGGTGTTGACCGGCGAGGTGGTCACGCCCGTCGACACGGGTGCTGCCGCAGGCGCTGCCGGTGCGGCGGCAGGCGCGGGCACCACGGTCGCAGGCTGGGTGGTGATGGCCGATGCGCTGCTGTCGTTGACGACCGGGGCGGCGTTGCCGGTGCTGCGGTTGTTGCTGAGCGACTTGAGCTCTTCCTCGCTGATCACCTCGAACACGCGCACCACCTTTTGCACATTGGCCACGCCCCGGGCGATTTCGGCCGCGCGCTTGGATTCGCGCTCGGTCACGCGGCCCATCAGGTAGACCACATTGCGCTCGGTCACCACCTTGATGGCGCTGGAGCTCAAGTCCTTGGCATCGATGATGCTCGCGCGCACCTTGCCGGTAATCAGCGTATCGGTCGAGCGCTGCGACAGGCTGGAGTTGAACATCACACCCACGTCGTTGACGACGGAGCGCACATTCTGCGCGGTCTTGGCGGCCTCTTCGGCCTTTTGCTTGAAGGCCTCGTTGGGCGCCTCACCGGTCAGCAGCACCTGGCGGTTGTAGCTGGTGACATTGATATGCCCGTCATTGCCGGCACGCTCGCGGATGGCGCTGGCCACGCGCATCTCAATGCTTTCGTCCTCCACCTGGATGCCGGCGGTGCGGCGGTCGATCGCCATCACCGTGCCGCCGACGGCAGCGCCGCCGATCACCAGCGGAACGCAGCCGGACACGGCCCCAGCGACGGCGCCAGCCGCCACCAGACACAGGGTCAATCGCTTCCAAGACACAGGCATCATTCCTCTTCTCCTAACAATTGGGTATCGATTCCGTCAATCAGACAGTGCAGCACCAGCTGGTGCACCTCGCGCACGCGGGTGCTGCGGTCATGCGGCACGCGCATCAGTACATCGGTTTCGCTCAAGGCATTGGCCAGCAGGCCACCGCTGCGACCGGTCAGCACCACGGCCGACATGTCGCGCTCATGCGCCGCCTCGATCGCAGCCAACAGGGCCCTGTCATGGCCATCGGCACTGATGACCAGCAGTAGATCGCCAGGCTGGCCCAAAGTTCGCACCTGGCGCGCCAGCGCCTGCGGCAGGCCTTCGGGCGTGAGGCTGCTGCCCAGCTGGGCCTGCGCCAGTGCATCGTTGTCGAGCACCAGGGCCGCCAGCTCGGGGCGCTCGCGCTCCATGCCGCTGACGCACATGGCGGCAAATTGCGCCGCCTGCGCCCAGGACAGGCCATTGCCGCAGCACATCACCTTGTTGCCGCTGGTCACACAGGCGAGCAGCGCGTAGACCGCGCTGGCGACGCTTTCGCTCATCTCCTGTGACACCTGGTAGTGGAGATCGGCGCTATCGATAAAGTGCTGTTGGATGTGTTGCTCAAGCATGGAGGCCCGATGATAACCTTGGCCGGTTTCCCCCTGGGGTCGGGATGATGACTTTTCTCAGTCCCCATGCGCATGCAAAGCCCAGCAACTGCGCGCTTCAGGACTCGTCTGGCACATCAAAGGCCGCCCGCAGCCAGACGATCTCCTGCTCGACCAGCACCGCATCGAAACGGCAGGCCGGCTGCTGGCGCAGGCTGGCCAGGTAGTGGCGGGCGGCCAGGATGATGCGCCGCTGCTTGGTGCTGCCAATGCTGCCGCCCGCACCGCCAAAGCCGCTGTGCTGGCGCTGGCGCACCTCGACAAACACGACGGTGCCATCGCGCTCCTGCATCACCAGATCGATCTCCCCGCCGCCGCGCCCGGGCGTGCGGTAATTGCGCGCCAAAAGGCGCAGCCCCTGTTGTTGGAGATAATGGAGCGCGGCATCTTCTGCCTGCTGGCCACGCAGCTTGCTGTTGTCTGCCCCTTCGCTGGTGGCGCCGGGCGATGCAGCAGACGGGCCCTGGCCGCGCCATTTTTCAAGGATCTTCCACGGTGTCTGCATCTTTCACCTCCGCTTTGCAAGCAGCCCAGGCTGCCGCCGGCACCCAGCACTACCCTGCCTCCACCCTGTATGTGGTGGCCACGCCCATCGGCAACCTGGCCGACATCACCCTGCGCGCGCTACATGTGCTGGAGCTGGCCGA
>NZ_KE148602.1:0-243 GCF_000410635.1 Comamonas sp. B-9 | reverse complement strand
CCCCGGCGAGCCCCCCCGCCACACCCACAGCATGCTACGCGCCTATGGCGTTGGCAAGTCGGGCGGCCAGCTGATTGCGCTGCACCAGCACAACGAGGCCGAGGCGGCCGAGCAGGTCATCCACCGCCTGCAGCAAGGCCAGCGCATTGCCTATGTGAGCGATGCCGGCACGCCCGGCGTCAGCGACCCGGGCGCACGCCTGGCGGCGGCTGTTGCACGCGCGGGCCTGCGCGTGAGCCCCCT